>NZ_JBFRDI010000014.1:0-136699 GCF_052113505.1 Pseudarthrobacter sp. TAF60_1 | reverse complement strand
ATCCCCACCGCCATGCGCCAATGGCTCAGACTCCGCGACGGCAAATGCCCCTTCCCCGGCTGCACCAACCAATCCCTGGACAACGACGCCGACCACCTCCTCGCCTGGGCCAACGGCGGAACCACCGGCATCACCAACCTCGGCCAACCCTGCCGCAAGCACCACCGCCTCAAACACACCACAACCTGGAAACCCACACCCGCCACCAAAAACGAACCACCCGGCTGGACCTCCCCCACCGGCCGCCACTACCAAAACGAACACCCCGACTGGGAACCACCCACCTGGCCAGACCAAATCCCGGACGACACGCACTTTGGCGCCACAGTCCAAAGTGGGGCGATATTGGAGGATCTCCCCAGGGATCCCTTCCCGGAACATAACGTGGTCCACTTTCCGCTGGCCGAAGATGATCTTCCGGACTACGTGCTTTTTCCGGACGACTCACTCCCGGGACGGCCTCTGCCCCAGGATCCCTTTCCGACGTGGGAGGCTCACGACGGGGCGGCTGAGAATTGGTCGGCACTCACGACCGTGGGCCGAACCGCGGAACTATAAGCCAGCGGGCGCTGGCACCGGTCCGCAGTTCGGCCCACGGCCGGACTCGTTATCTATTCATTTATTCAGCTGATCCGAAGCGACGCCTTTCAGGGCGCAAGCGGATCAAGTGGGAGGAATCAGCGTAGCTGCGCAGCGTGAGCCCTATTAGGCGCGCTGCGGCGACCCCAGCTGCACGGGGTCTTCGTCCGTCAGGTAGGCCAGCTCCGAGTGTGCAGCGAGGTCGATGCCCCGGAGCTCGTCTTCCGGCTTGATACGCAGGCCCACAAGGCGGTCCAGGATTTTCGCCAGGATCCACGTCACCACAAACGAGTAGGTCAGAACGGAGACGGTGGCGATGGCCTGGATGCCAAGTTGCTCGAGGCCGCCGCCGTAGAAGAGACCACTCACTCCGTTCGGAGCCTTGTCTGTCGCGAAGAGCCCGATCAGCAGCGTGCCGATGATGCCGCCCACCAGGTGCACGCCCACAACGTCGAGTGAGTCGTCGTAGCCCAGCCGGAACTTCCATTCGATGGCGAGCGAGCAGACTGCCCCGGCAATGGCGCCGATGGCCAGTGCGCCCAGCGGGCTGACGGCACCACAGGCCGGAGTGATGGCAACCAGCGCGGCGATCAGGCCGGATGCCGCGCCCATGCTCGTGGCCGCCCCGTGGCGGAGCCGCTCCACCAGCGCCCACGCGAGTAGCCCGGCAGAAGCCGCCACTGCCGTGTTCAGGAAGACCACGGAGGCCGACTGGCCGGCAGAGAGGGCAGAGCCCGCGTTGAACCCGAACCAGCCCACCCACAGCAGCCCGGCGCCAAGGAGAACCAGTGGCCGGCTGTGCGGCTTGGTGTGCTCCATCTTCGGCCAGCCGGAACTCTTTCCGAGGACTAGGGCCAGTGCGAGCGCGGCGGCGCCGGCGTTCATGTGCACGGCGGTGCCGCCGGCAAAGTCGATCGCCTTGATGCCGTTGGCAATCCATCCGCCGGTAACGGTTCCGTCGGCAGACGAGAAGGCAAACACCCAGTGTGCGATGGGGAAGTAGACGATGGTGGCCCAGATGCCCGCGAACAGCATCCAGGCACCAAACTTCATCCGTCCCGCTGCTGCTCCCGCAACCAGTGCCGTGGTGACGCAGGCAAAGAATAGCTGGAAGGCGGCGAAGAGGATCCCCGGGATCGCTGCCGCGTCATCCTTGGCCAGCAACTGTCCCATGCCGGGGAATTCGGTGATGTCACCGATCAGTCCCAGGCCCCCCACGGAGTTGCCGAAGGCCATCGAGTAGCCGAAAAGCGCCCAGAGCACAGCCACCAGGCTCGCGCCGCCAAAGCACATCATCATCATGTTGAGAATGCGACGAGACCCCACCATGCCCCCGTAAAACAGGGCGAGGGCGGGGATCATCATACAAACCAGCGCGGAGCTGGCCAGAATCCAAGCGACATTTCCCGAATCCATGGGAAACCCCTTTCGTGATGCGAAGAGAGAACGGAACTTGCCCGTCGAAGCCGCGTCGGAGGAGGTACGCGGAGTCACTACCACGTTCATTTGGAGGGCAGCTAGTGCCGTCTGATTCCAACTGTAGGGCTGCTGTTTCGCCGTGGGTTTCCGCCCGGTTAATTCAACGTTTCAGTCGTCCGCACGCGAGTTTCAGACGTCACTCCAGTGCCTCGACTTGGCAGTTGGCGCCTCAACTCGTGCTTGCCGCCAAAGCACCGAGGCCACGGACCTGTATTGGTCCGTGGCCTCTGTAAAAGAACGTGCTTTCCTGGCTGCTGCGCTAGATAAGCCCCTGTGCCAGCATGGCGTCAGCCACCTTGACGAAGCCGCCGATGTTGGCGCCGAGCACGTAGTTGCCCGGCTCGCCGTATTCGTCCGCGGTGGACGCGCAGCGGTCATGGATCCCCACCATGATCTCCGTGAGGCGCTGCTCGGTGTGCTCAAAGGTCCAGGAGTCGCGGCTGGCGTTCTGCTGCATCTCAAGAGCCGATGTTGCAACCCCGCCTGCGTTGGCCGCTTTTCCCGGTCCGAACAGCACGCCGGCCTCCTGGAACGCTGCCACGGCATCGCGTGTGGAGGGCATGTTGGCGCCTTCGCCGACAGCGATGAGACCGTTGCGCACCAACCGCGCGGCAGCATCGCCGTCGAGCTCGTTCTGCGTTGCGCACGGAAGCGCCACCTTGGCATCGACGTCCCATACGGACCCGGATTCCACGTAGGAAACGCCGGGACGGCGAACGGCGTAATCCTTCAGGCGTCCGCGCTCCACTTCCTTGATCTCGCGCAAAAGCCCGACGTCGATCCCGGCCTCATCCACGATGTAACCGGAGGAATCGGAGCAGGCCACCACGCTGGCACCCAGCGTCTGCGCCTTGGCGATGGCGTTGATCGCGACGTTGCCGGAGCCGGACACCACAACGCGCTGCCCGTCGAAGGACATTCCGCGGGTTTTCAGCATCTCCTGCGTGAAGATGACGGTGCCGTAACCTGTAGCCTCGGGACGCACCAGGGAACCGCCCCAGGAGATTCCCTTGCCCGTCAGGACGCCGGATTCGTAGCGGTTGGTGATGCGTTTGTACTGGCCGAAGAGGTAGCCGATTTCGCGTCCGCCTACGCCGATGTCACCGGCCGGCACGTCCGTGTACTCGCCGATGTGGCGGTACAGCTCCGTCATGAAGGACTGGCAGAACCGCATGATCTCGGCATTGCTGCGGCCGCGGGGGTCGAAGTCCGAGCCGCCCTTGCCGCCGCCAATGGGCATGCCGGTGAGGGCGTTCTTGAAGATTTGCTCGAAGCCAAGGAACTTTACGATGCCAAGGTAGACCGACGGGTGAAAGCGCAGGCCGCCCTTGTACGGACCAAGGGCGGAGTTGAATTCAACCCGGAAACCCCTGTTGATCTGGACACGGCCGGAGTCGTCGGTCCACGGAACGCGGAAGATGATCTGGCGCTCAGGCTCGCACAGCCGTTCCAGGATGGCGGCCTCAAGCAGCTCAGGATGCCTGTCGTGAACGGGGCCGAGACTCTCGAAAACCTCGGTTACAGCCTGGTGGAATTCGGCCTCGCCAGGGTTTCGCGCCAGTACCGTATTCCGGATGGCCTCAAGCCGCGCGTCCACACTGTCTCCTCAGATTCGTTAAATGTTCAACATGAAATGATAACAACCGAATGTTGCTGCCGACCTTTCTGTGATGCTCCTCATAAAGTCACGGATGACTCCGCCGGCTCAACGCCACGCACTGTTCAGTTGCCTTCTTCAGAGGGGTAACCGGGAACTCGAAGCCGGGCAACAAGCGTTGCCGCGAGCAGCGCCGTCGTGATTTCCATACCAATGACGGTCAGCAGGCCGGCTGCTCCGGATGCGTCCGCAGGCGCTGAAATAGGCGGCATTCCGGCCGAATGACTGTGGCCGGACCCTCCGCTTCCCAGCAGCAATGCGCCATGAACCACCACCATCAGCAACGCCGATACGATGACCCGATGGAGCGCTGTGACCCTGCCGTGCCGCCAGATGTGCACGCTGCAGGGGACACATATGGCGGCCAGCACCACCATCAGCACATTGAGCCAGATGCCGTGGTGGTTCTGGACAGCGAGCGCCAGGTGGGCGAGGCAGGATGCCGCGGTGATCATGGCGCACAGCCGGGAATGCAGGACGAGCCCGGCATTCCGGACCCGCCCCGGTGCCAGAATCACGGCCCTCCTAGCCGTGGCAGTGGCTGTCAGCCGGTCCGCCGTGGGCATCGCCCTCAGCGCCGGCGGACCCGGCGGCACCGTTGCCGGCGGCCGCACTGACACCGCCCGCACTATGGCACGCCGCACCCGAGGAGTTGGCCGGCACATCCAGGACGGGGCTGCGATCGAAGAAGCCCTCCGGGCGGAGCTTGAAGCCGACGGTGTCCACGGGCATGATGGGCCAGTCCTCCACGCGCGGGAAGTGCGTCAGACCAAAGGTGTGCCACACCACGATGTCCTGCCCGTCGATGTCGCGATCCTGGGCAACATAGGCCGGGAGTCCTGCGCCGCCGGAGTGCTGGTTCACGAAGTCGCCGGTGGGGTACTGCTCGCCGTCGGCGTAGCGGGTGACCCATAGGTCCTTGGTGGCGAACGCTGCCCGCCGGGCGATGGATGATTCCGGGTCTGCCAACAGCGTGGGCTGGTTTTGGGAGTGGAGCTTGTAGCCCACTGGTTCGCCCAGCCGGTTGCGCGACTCTGGGTTGGAGATGATCCAGGTCCGGCCACTGCGTGCATCGGCCTCACGGACGGCCTCGGATTCGCGGGCAAGCACGGTGCGCTTGCGGGAGAAGGCGTTGCCACGCTCATTGCCTTCGCCCATGGCGTGGCGGACCACGTCTTCTTCTTCGACGCGGTTGGTGAAGCCGTCAATGGCCATATCCAGGCGGGCACTGAAGAGGTGCTGGTGGAACGGCGCGCCAAGACCGGGCGCCAGCTGGGAGATGTTGTCCGAGCCGCCCTCGGGGAACGCGCTGGTGAAGACGACGCCGGTGGCCTTGGCTTCGAACTCGATGGTGCCGTCCAGGTAGAGGTACCAGTAGAAGCCGTAGTCGTAGTTGCCGATGGTGGTGAAGAAGGAAATCACCAGGCGGCGGTTGCGGCGGGTGTAGTTGATTCCGGTCCAGAGGTCGGAGTGCTTGGACAGGATGCCCCAGTCCTCCTCGTGCATGCAGATGCCGTTGCGGATCTTGCGGGGGTTGCCGAAGGCGTCGCTGATGACCGGGCTCAGGTAGGTGATGTCGCCAAGGCAGTCGCAGCCCAGCTCCAAGGAGTTGGCGTACTGGCCAACCAGGTATTCTCCGGTGTCGAAGTAGTTCTGCCAGGACCGGATGGGTGACGGGTCGCCGTAGGGGACCACCATCTCGGCGATCGAGGCTCGGTTAATGATGGGGCGCATGCGGTTCCCGTCCCGGAAGGCGAGGTTGTGCAGGACCACGCCTTCTCGGACATCGAACCCCACGTCCACGCTCCACTTCTCCCACTCCACATGGTTGCCGCCCGTCACGGTGAAGCTGGGCCCCTCCGGCTGGGTGATGCTGATGGGTTTCTGTGTGGTGCGGAGCGGCCCAGTCAGTTCCGGGTCCGTGTAGTTTCCGTGCTCGGCGGGGATGGGCATCACACCGAGGTCCAGGACCTGGGTGACCTCCTTGCTGACCACGTCCACGTAGGCCACCAGCCCGTCCACCGGGTGCGCCCACGCGCTGTCCTCCGGGAACTCCTGCACGAACGCCAGCCCGCGCAAAATGCGGCGGCCCTTCTCCTCCGGGTATTCGAAGACGCCGGCGGACAGCGGCGCAACGCGGACCTTGGCGACGTCAAGGCCCCGCTCGGCTAATGCCTTGAGCCAGCGCTCGTCCGTAGCAAGCAGCGACTCAACCACCTCAAACTCTTCCTCCAAAACGGGAAGCTCACCGGTGACGGCAGTATCCAGTTCGACGGCGGAAACCACCTCCCGGCGGGTTACCGAGACCACCGCGTCGGTGGGCGCAGCACCGGAGACGTCGTGGATGAAGATGCGGAAGCACCGGTCCCTGACGGCAAGTGCGAGCGCGGCAGACTCGAGCGCCGGGGGTGCGGCTGCGGCAGATGCTGGGGGAACACCGGCCTCGGAATTCCCGACGGCGACACTCCGCTCACGTGCGGCCGGGGCAATCCCGCGGGCGGGATCCAGCAGGCCCAGGTAGGCGATGCGCTTCTGCGGTCCCAAGAGCCCGGAGGCGAGCAGGATGGCCTGAACCTGGGAAATTTCCTCGCCTGAGGCCAGGCCGTACGGGGCTGCGGCGTCAACTGGTGCAATCGTCATGGATGACCTTTGTCCGGGACCGTTGCGGGTCGGAATATTTATTTTCTATAGTTGTAGAGAATAAGCGTCCGTAAGATGGCTCACAAGGGTTTCAGCAAAAACATTTCCGGGAGCGGCCGCGGTGCCTAAAATAGTTGACCATGACGAGCGCCGCCTGGAGCTGGTGGATGCCACCTGGCGGATCATCGCCCGCAACGGCCTTGAAGGTGCCACGATGCGCGAGATCGCACTCGAGGCCGGTTTTGCCAACGGGGCACTCAAGCCCTACTTTCCCACGAAGGACACCCTCCTCGAATTCGCCTTCGGCCACGTCTTCAACCGCACCAACCAGCGCATCGTTAAGGTCACGGAAGGCAAAACAGGACTGCCGGCGCTTCGAGCCTTCAGCATGGAGGTCCTGCCGCTTGATGAGGAACGCATCAATGAAGCCCGCATCGTCATCCCCTTCTGGCAAAAGGCCATTAACGACCCCCAGAAAGCGGCACTCCACCAGCAGTCCATGGACGAGTGGCTGACCACCATTCGGCGCTACCTCGCAGAGGCGCGCGACAATGGGGACATTAAGGCCGCCATCGACGACGCCGCCCTGGCAGGCCAGCTCCTCAACATGCTGCTGGGAGCCCAAATTGTTGCCGCCTTGGCTCCCGCCGGCCACCCCGGTCCCGGCTTGGACGAGCAGCTGGAGGGCTTTTTTACCCTGCTGACCCGGTAGCGGCGTGCACCAATCGCCGGGACGCAGGTCTTTTTTCGCCAGACGTTGAAAAAAGACTGCATGTGGCGTTAGCCTGTAAAGAATGTGTCGCAGGACACAGTCCCGGGGGAATCAAGGCCAGATGGCCATCCGTCGTCAGGAACATCCATGCCAGCAGCTACAGCACGGCCCATCGGCCAGAACGTCACTTCCAGCGTTGCGTCATCTTTCGACCACTGGAAACACCTCGTGGCGGAGTCCTTTGTGCCGCTCACTGCGCAGTCATCTGACGTGGACGGCTTCCGCGGCCATTTGAGGTCAAGAGTGCTGGACCGCATGGCTGTAGTCGAAGTCAGCGCGACCTCCCATGAAGTCCACCGCACACCGGCCCTGATCGCCCAGGCCGGCGAGCGCTACTTCAAGCTCAACCTCCAGCTCGAGGGCACCGGGCTCCTGATCCAGGACAACCGCGAAGCACTCCTCCGCCCGGGTGACCTGGCGATCTATGACACCAACCGGCCCTACACACTCGCCTTCGAGGAACAGGCCCGGATGATGGTGGTGATGTTCCCGTGCGATGCCCTCTCTCTGCCCACCGACTACGTTGGCCAACTGGCCGCCGTACGGATGGCTGGGAGCACCGGGCTCAGCGGGATCGTGGGGCAATTCATCCGGCAATTGTCCGAGAACCTGGATGTCCTCAGCGGACCAAGCGGCTCCCGGCTCGCCACGAACGCCCTGGACCTGGTGTCCACCATGCTGCACGCCGAAATGGACATCGCCCCGGACCGGATGAAGCCGCAGGCGATGCTTGCCGTGTCGGTGCGCGAATACATCGAAGCCAACCTGTCGGACCCCCAGCTCTCACCGGCCAGCATCGCCGCCGCACACTTCATCTCCACCCGGCACCTGCACAATGTCTTCCACGAGTCAGGAACCACCGTTGCCAGCTTCATCCGGAGCCAGCGCCTGGACGGTGCGCGGCGGGACCTGCAGGATCCACTGCACGCAGGAAAGTCCGTGGGTACCGTGGCCGCACAGTGGGGCTTCCTGGATGCCGCGCACTTCAGCCGTACCTTCCGCGACGCGTTCAACGTTTCACCCACGGAATGGCGCCGCAACGGCTGACCGCAAGCATATAGCCATGGTCCGGCACGGAATTTCGTGCCGGACCACCTATTTGGTGAGCTTCCCCGGAACAGCAAGGCAGCCTCCCCGGACCTGCCGGGGAGGCTGCGCAGAGCGTTCGGGACGGCTGACCGCTAGCCGGCGTGCCCGAGGGCTGCGGCCTTGTGGCGCCGTTCGACCTCCGCTTCCACCAGCAGGCCGGCCGCGAACACCACCGGCACCGACACGAGCAGCGCGGTGGCCGTTTCGGCACTTCCACCAATCAGCGAAGTGAAGTTGCTGACCACCAGGGACAGCACCCATGCCAGCAGCACGGAGGCGAGCACCGGGGCAATAAGCGTCTGCCACGGCTGTCCAGCCGTCTTTTCACGGCGGAAGAATCCGACGACGGCCACTGAACACAGGATGTAGAGCACCAGGAGTGCCGCGACGGCCAGCCCGCTGAACCACGAGAACAGGGTCAGGACCGGGTCCAGGGCCAGGATGGCGAAGGGGGCAACGAGGACGACGGCGGTGGCAGTCTGGATCCAGGCCGCAACCGCGGGTGCGCGGTGCTGGTTGGTTCTGGCCACGATGGCGGGCAGGGAACCGCGCAGCGCCAAGGAGTGCAGGTAGCGGTTGATCCCGTTGTGGAAGGCGATAATTCCCGCCAGCAGGGACGTGACCAGCAGGATGCCAGTGGTGATGCCGGCCCAGGGTCCGAACAGCTCCACCATGGGTGTGAGCACAAAGGCTGTGGAGTCGCCGGATTCCAGGGCAGCACCGGCAGCGCCAATCACCTGGGAGGGGCCGTAGTAGCTGACCAGCATCCACGAGATGAAGGAGAAAAACACCGCAATGACCCCGACGGATAGGTAGGTGGCCCGGGCTACGGTGCGGTGCGCGTCCTTGGCCTCGGCGGAGTAGATCGCAGTGGATTCGAAGCCGAACATGGAGGCCACCGCAAACATGATGGCCACTCCCGGGGCGCCGCTGGCGATGGCTTCCGGCGAAAACGACGCCGCAATGCTGAGCCCTTCGGGGCCGCCGCCGCGGAACAGGACAGTGAAGCCGAACATCAGGAGGACTGCGACCTCCAGCCCCACGAGTAGAGCCAATACTTTGGCGCCGAGTTCGATGTTGAGGGAACCCAGAACCTGGACTCCGGCCATGGTGACCAGGGCGAGCAGCCACCACGGCACCATCAGCCCCGCGGAGGCCAGAAGGCCCGAAAACGCTGCGCCGTAGAGCCCGTACATGGCCGCCTGCACGGTGCTGTAGGCCAAGAGGGCCAGCCATGCCGCGCCGGCGCCGACCTTGCGCCCGAAGGCAGCAGTGACGTAGGCGTAAAAGGCGCCGTTCGCCTGGATTTTGCGGCTCATTGCCACAAACCCGACGGCGAAGATGACGATCACGATGCCCACCACCAGATAGGCCCCCGGGGCGCCGGCACCGTTGCCGAGCGCTGCCGCGAGCGGGGATGCTCCGACGATTCCCGTCAGGGGGGCCTGGGCGGACAGGACAAAGAAAAGGATGCCCATTACGCCGATACTCCCGGCGCGGAGGGCGGTGGAGTGCTCCGTGCGGGGAGCGGCCTCGGTGGTCCGGGGCTCGGAATTCGAAATACTCATTGGATCCTTCTTAACGGTCATGAGCTCTGGGGGGAAGGGGTGCCGCGCAAAAGGGACTGGCACTGTGAAATCCAGCATGGCAGCGGCGGCCCGCCCTGCCTTGTCCTGCAGTGATCAGTTGTTGTGCATCAGCGCAGTGACACTTAAGAGGCAGTGACACTTAACCGGCAGTGACGTTCAGGGAACGACGACGGTAGGCCAGTACCGCAGCAGCCTAGTGTGCGGCGTCCATGGAAGTCCATGAAGTCACCCGTCCACCCGCCGCAACCGTTCGCGCCGGGTCAAGGGCCGTTCGCGGATACACAAGACCTCTTCACCCTGCGGCGGGCAGACTCGAAGCATAGCCCCAGGCCGCGCCGGCCCGTGAGCACGAACTACTCGAAGTGGAGTAAGCCATGGAAACTTACGACGCCCTGCTGGCCTCGATCACCGCAGCCCCGGGCCAGGACAGCCGGACCATGATTGACCCCGCCACCGGCACCGCCGTCGGCGAAGCTCCCGTCCACACCCTGGAGGACCTGGAGCGGGCCATCACCGCCGCTCAGGCAGCCCAGCCCGGTTGGGCAGCACTGGGCCACGACCCCCGGAGCGCCGCGCTGCTCAAAGCAGCCGACGCCGTCGAACGCTCCGCGGAGGAACTCGCCCGCCTGCTCTCCCGCGAGCAGGGCAAACCGCTCAACGGCCCGAACGCCCGCTTCGAAGTCGGCGCCTGCGCCGCCTGGCTCCGCGCCGCCGCCACCACACCCCTGACACCGGAGACAGTGGTGGATGACGGCGAAACCTACGCCGAACTGCACTACAAACCCATCGGCGTCGTTGGCGCCATCGGCCCTTGGAACTGGCCCATGATGATCACCGTCTGGCAACTCGCCCCAGCCCTGCGCATGGGCAACGCCGTGGTGGTCAAACCCTCCGAATACACCCCGCTGTCCGTACTTGCCCTGGTTAAGGTCCTCAACGAAGAGCTCCCCGAGGGCCTCCTCACGGCGGTCTCCGGCGGCCGCGACGTCGGCGAAGCCCTCGCCGGACACCCCGCGATCGGGAAAATCATGTTCACCGGCTCAACCGCCACTGGCAAAGCCATCATCAAATCCTCCGCAGACACCGTCAAGCGGCTCACCCTGGAACTCGGCGGCAACGACGCCGGCATCGTCCTGCACGACGCCGACCCCAAAACCATCGCCCAGGACCTGTTCTGGGGCGCCTTCATCAACACCGGCCAGACCTGCGCCGCGCTCAAACGCCTCTACGTCCACACCGACATCTACGACGCCGTATGCAGCGAACTCACCGCCGTGGCCGCCGCGACGCCAATGGGCAACGGCCTCGACGAGGACAACGTCCTCGGCCCGCTCCAAAACCAAGCCCAGTACGACATCGTGGCCGGGCTCGTCGAAGCAGCCCGCGACTCCGGGGCCAAGATCCTGATCGGCGGCAACCCCGACACCACCCGGCCCGGCCATTTCTACCCCACCACCCTCGTAGCCGACATCGACAACAACAACCCGCTCGTCGCCGAAGAACAGTTCGGCCCTGCACTGCCCATCATCCGCTACACCACCGTTGACGAGGCGGTCGCCATGGCGAACGCACTCGACGTCGGCCTCGGCGCCTCTGTCTGGTCCCCCAACCTCACCGAAGCACGCAAAGTCGCCGCCCGCCTCGACGCAGGCACCGTCTGGATCAACAAGCACGGCGCCGTGGACCCACGCGTTCCCTTCGGCGGCGCCAAGCAGTCCGGCTACGGCCTGGAATTCGGCGTCGAAGGCCTCAAAGCCCTCGGCGTCCCCCAGGTCATCAACGGATGAGCACAGGCAGAAACGGCCGACGGGTACTATCCCGCCAACGCTAGGTCACTGCCCAAAGCAGGGAGCGCTGTCTGTCGTTTTGTACGCTCGGGCGTCAGATAGCGCTCCTCAGTTGGGTGCGTGGGCACCAGTCGTGAAACCATACCGAGCATGGCCCAGAAAATTGCGTACCAGGGTGAGCCCGGCGCCAACTCCAACATCGCGTGCATGGACATGTTCCCCGAGCTTGAAAGCATTCCGTGCGCCAGCTTCGAGGACGCGTTCGAGCTGGTATCAAGCGGCCAGGCGGAGCTGGCCATGATTCCGATCGAGAACTCCATCGCCGGCCGGGTGGCTGACATCCACATCCTGCTGCCCCAGTCGAACCTGCAGATCGTGGGCGAGTTCTTCCTGCCCATCCACTTTGACCTGCTGGGCATCCCGGGCAGCACCATCGAGGGTGCCACCGAGGTCCACAGCCATATCCATGCCCTGGGGCAGTGCCGCCGCCTGATCCGCGACGCCAAGCTCCGCCCCGTGATCGCCGGCGATACCGCCGGCTCGGCCCGGGAGGTCCGGGAATGGAACGACCCCACCAAACTGTCCCTCGCTCCCCCGCTGGCCGCCGAGATCTACGGCCTGGAGGTGCTGGCGTCGCGCGTGGAGGATGACCCTTCCAACACCACCCGTTTTGTGGTCCTGGCCCGCGAAAAGGAACTACCCACCCGGGCGGAGCTGCCCGGGCCGGCAGTGACCAGCTTTGTGTTCCGGGTCCGAAACGTCCCCTCGGCGCTCTACAAGGCCTTGGGCGGGTTCGCAACGACCGGCGTGAACATGACCCGGCTCGAGAGCTATATGGTGGGCGACGAGTTTGCCGCCACCATGTTCATGGTTGACGTGGAGGGCCACCCCGAGGACCGGCGCCTGCGCCTGGCCCTCGAGGAGCTGGCTTTCTTCACCACCGAAGTCCGCATCCTGGGCGTCTACCCCGCCGCCGGGCACCGAACCGAGCGGGCAGCCGGCCGCTGAGCACACCGGGTCACCCCAGATCCACGGCCGTCACTCCTTCGCAGCTGCTTGCCCGGCCGCGGCGTCGCCCTCTGCCGGCTCAATCTTGGCAAAGGAGCCGGTGGCGGGCGGCACGGGAGGCGTGAGCACCGAGGCGTAATCGTGCTGGGTGGAGTAGGTCAGGAAGCCCAGGTGGGCCTCGTAGCGGTCCAGGACGTCGTCGATGATCTGCTGGTGGGTCACTCCCATGAGGTCATACCCCTCCGAGCCGGTCTGCGCGAACACTTCCACGCGGTAGTAAACGTCGGTTTCGCGGGACATGCGGCCGCCGAACATGGGGACCGGTGCCTCCACAGCCTGGACCTGGTACTGGAAATCGCGGTGGTTCGGGATGCTGACAACCAGCGCGTGGCTGGAGATGTTGGTTTCCTCGTTGGGGATGATGTCCAGGGTTGCTTCGTAGCCCTGCTTGGTGAACTCCCGGAGCACGTCTGCCAGTGCCGGCTGCACAACGCGCTCCATGAACTGCGCCACCTGCTTTTTCGAAGGATAGGCGCGCATCCCGGCCAGCCGCTGCCGCCAGGTCCGGTCCGGCACCATGCCGCCGTGCGCCGCTGTCGACTGCCGGCGCAGGATCTGGCCCTCGCGTTCGGCCCGTTCCATGCGCAGTGCCTTCGAGAACGAGGCCATCACCAGCCAGGCGATGATGGTCACCGGCAACGCAAAGATGAGAGTGGCGTACTCCATGGTGGTCACGCCTCCGGCAACCAGCATTGCGATGGTCAGTACGGCGGTGAGGACCGCCCAGAAGATGCGGAGCCATTTGGCGCCGTCCTGCGACGGGTCAGGGATGGAGGAGGAGAAATTGGACATCACCATGGCGCCGGAGTTGGCGCTCGTCAGGTAGAACAGCAGGCCGGACAGCGTGCCCAGGCCAATCAGGAAACTGGCCCCGGGGAACATTTCCAGCAGGGCGTACCAGCCCTGTTCCGGGCTGTCTATGGCCAGCTGGGCAAAGTCCTTATTCCCGTTCAGGACCTCGTGCATGGCGCTATTGCCGAAGATGCTCACGATCAGGAAGTCGCACAGCACTGGAGCGGTGATGGCGGCTATCACGAACTCGCGCAGCGTCCTGCCGCGTGAGATGCGGGCCAGGAACAGGCCCACGAACGGTCCCCAGGCGAGCCAGAAAGCCCAGAAGAACAGGGTCCAGCCGGCCATCCATTCCGAGCCGCCCTGCTCGTAGGCGAAGGTCTGCAGTGTGCGGTCGGGGAGGGTGAAGAGGAACCTGCCGATGTTCTCCACCATGGCGTTGAGCAGGAACGAGGTCTGGCCGGTCACCAGGATATACAGCAGCATGGCCGCCGAACTCCAGATGTTCAGCTCGGAAATCCAGCGGATCCCCTTGTCAACGCCGGAGGTGCAGGCGGCAATGGTGAGGACGACGGCGACAATCACCAGGGCGATCTGCAGCGCCAGCCCCTGCTCCAGGCCGAATATTAACGCGAAGCCCACATTCAGCAGCACCACACCGATCCCCATGGACGTGGCCACGCCGAAGACAGTTCCCACCAGCGTGACGATGTCGATCACATCGCCCACGCCGCCACGGACCCGCTTGCCCAAGAGCGGATAGAGGGCAGCCCGGATGGACAGCGGCATGCCCCACCGGTAGGCGAAGTACCCCATGGCCATGCCGAGGAGAGCGTACATGGCCCAGCCGGCCACGCCGTAATGGAACATGGTCCAGACCACGGCGTCTGCGGCAGCGGCCGGAGTTTGTCCTTGGCCTGCCGGCGGCGACATGTACTGGCTGATGGGCCCGGTAACCGAGAAGAAAAGCATGTCGATACCCACGCCGGCGGCAAACAGCATGGCCACCCAGGTGAAGAGCTTGTACTGGGGCCGCGAGTGGTCCGGACCGAGCCGGACCGAGCCTTCTTTGGAGAAGGCGACCCACAGGACAAACCCGATCACCACAGTCACGGTGAGGACGTAAAACCAGCCCACGTTCTCCGCGATCCAGGCCACCACCGTCTTCATGGTGGACTGGGCACTGGCCGGCACCAGCATCGCCCACACGGAGAAGGCGATGATGATGACCGATGCGATGACGAAAACGCGCCAGTTGACTTTGGGCTGGGGTTGCTCGATAAGTTCTGCGGGGCCGCGGCTTAGCTCCTGGCTGGAAACCGGTGGGCGGTTCTCGAATTCCTGGCCGCTACGGCGGCGGTCTGTGCCGCCGAGCTGACTGCGTGGAACGAGTGCCTTCGGGGTTCCATCTGCCGGGCGCCGCGTGTCTTCTTGTTCAGCCATGGAATCTCATGCTAGTACACCCTGCCTAAACGGGACCCGGTCAGAGGACCCCGCCGGCTGGTCTCAAGCACCCAATTCCGCGTGGACAGAGGCCTCTTCCGGGCGGCTCCTACGCCGGTTTCCGGCCGGCCAGGAGGGGCGCGAAGAAGGCGGCGAGTTCCGCCGTCGCAGACAGTGGCAGCACGTTGGCGACATACTGGTCCGGCCGCACCACCACCACAACACCGTCACGGTGCAGGCCCCGGAGTTCGAAGATGTCAGCCTTGGGATCGGTGGCGTAGACCTTCTCGTAGTCCCTGAGTTTGAATGGCCCAACGTGCGGCTTGAACGCCTCCGGGACGGCGCCTATGTCCACTTGGGTATGGTCCTGCTGGTAGATGACTTTGACGTCGAACCACGCGTCCGGATCAGCTTCCGACGGCGTCGCAGCCAGCGGTGATTCGGCTGAGTTCGCGAGCCACCCGGCCAGGTCCGTGGTGGGTGACGAGGCGCCTGCGGCGGCCGGGTCTGCGAAGACGTAGATGCGCCAGCGGCCATCGGCCGTGGCGTGGTGGCCGAGGTGGATGGGGTTGGCATCGCACACCCGCACCACCGGCGCGGACTTGAAACGCTTGCCGATCGGGAAGCCCGCGGCCAGGTCCTGATGTGTAGCTTCGGCAGTGATGAGGGATGGTGTGTACTGGGTCATGAATCCTGCGGGGAACTCGGCGGTCCTGACGTAGAAGTCCTCGAGCTCGGAGGGGCTCTCAAACTCCTCCGGCTTCTTAGCCATCATGGTGGACCACACTTTGTCGAAGTCGATGAGATTCTTGGCGACCACCTGGCGTTCGGCGGAATACGTGGCAAGCAGGCTTGCGGGGCTACGGCCTTCGAGCACGTGCCCGAGCTTCCAGCCGAGGTTGAAACCGTCCTGCAAAGAGACGTTCATGCCCTGGCCGGCCTTGGCGCTGTGCGTGTGGCAGGCGTCGCCCGTGATGAACACCCGCGGTGTGCGCGTGCCGCGCTGGTCCGGAAGGACGTCGTCGAACCTGTCCGTAAGGCGGTGGGCTACCTCGTACACGCTGTGCCAGGCGACGTTCCGGACGTCAAGCGAGTACGGGTGCAGGATGGCGTTCGCGTGGGCGATGATCTGCTCAATGGTGGTGCTGCGTACGGCCCCCTTGTTGTCGGGGTCCACCTCGCCGAGGTCCACGTACATGCGGAAAAGGTGGCCGCCTTCGCGCGGGATCAGCAGGATGCTGCCGCCCGAACCGGACTGGATCGCGCATTTCGTGCGGATATCGGGGAAGTCCGTGACGGCGAGGATATCCATGACGCCCCACGCGTGATGGGCCTCGTCGCCGGCCATGGTGCAACCGATCGCTGCCCGCACCTTGCTGCGCGCGCCGTCCGCGCCGACCACATATTTGGCCCGCACAACCCGCTCTTCACCCTCGTTCGGACCCACCGCAAGGGCCAGAGTGACGGTAACTGGATAGTCACCTTCACCTACCTCCAGGCTGCGGAACTCGTACCCGTAGTCTGGTTTCATCCGGGTTGGGGCGTCCGCCATGTATTCGGCGAAGTAGTCCAGCACGCGGGCCTGGTTGACAATCAGGTGCGGAAACTCGCTGATGCCCATCTCATCGTCAACAGCTCGGGCCGCCCTGGCGATCCGGGAGCGGTCCGCGGGGTCGGGCTTCCAGAACGCCATCTCCGTGATTCGGTAGGCCTCGGCGATGATCCGTTCGGCGAAGCCAAAGGCCTGGAAGGTCTCCACGCTGCGGGCCTGGATGCCGTCGGCCTGTCCGATGACGAGCCTTCCTGCCCGACGTTCCACAATGCGCGTGGTGATGCTGGGGAACTGGGAAAGCTGGGCCGCAGCAAGCATTCCGGCGGGCCCGGTGCCAACGATGAGCACGTCAACTTCGCCGGGCAGTTCTGCCGGGCGATTGAGACCGACGCCGGCGGCAGGCTGGATGCGCGGGTCCCCTGATACGTAACCGTGGTGATGGAACTGCACGGGCTACCTCACTTCGTTGTGTGAATGTACTCGATAGTACGCCGGACGGCTCCCGATTTCAGGGCCACAGCCCGGCGCACCATTGCGCATTCGAAGAGGAGATCTGGGCTAGCCCATCGCCGGCGCCACCCTGGTCCCGGGACTGAACTGGCGGCGGGCCCAGCGGGCGAGTTTCTTGCCCTTGCCCTTCCACCAGCTGTCCTCGTCCTTGTCGTGATGAAGGCGGAAGATGATCGCCACCATCACGAACGTGGACATACAGACGTCCATCCACGACCAGGACAGCGCGGCGATGAGTGCGCTCATGCCGGTAGCAATGATCGACGGGATGGCCAGCGTCCGGAAGACGGTGCTGGCTACGTACCGGCGGTGCGATCTCGGCACCGAGAGTGCCCGCACCATGTCAAAGCACGCGCAGACCACCACTATGGTCTGCCCGATGGCCAGCAGGATCAGCCCAGCACTGGACCCTGCAAACATGACGACTGAAGAACCAAACACGTGAAACCCCCAGAGCCTCGAACCTTCGCTGTGAGACCAGCAACGGTTCCATTCAAGTCAGTGGGGGCGGATGGGTCACGAGTAGTGGGTACTCGAATTTTCCGAGTATTTTGATTCCAGGGTGCTTGTTTCGAACGCGCTTACTTGCCCAGAGCCCTGGGCCGCCAGACCACCACGGCCTGCGAGCGGGCGCGGGGACGCTGGCCGCGGGCCAGGCTCACTACATCGCCGGCCGCTCCGGCGGCAAAGATTCTGGAGTCCAGGGGATCACGACGACGGGCCACCTCCTCGGTCAGTTCGCTGACCTTGCGCTGGAGTGCGGCCACCTGGTTCTCCAGCTCGAGGATACGTTTGATTCCCTCCAGCGAGACGCCTTCGTGGGAGAGCCGCTGAACCTCACGCAGCATGTTGACGTCACGCTGCGAGTAGCGGCGGGACTTCCCCGGCGCCCGGCTGGGCGAAACAATGCCCAGCCGGTCGTACTGCCGGAGGGTCTGCGGGTGCATGTCCGCCAGTTCAGCCGCCACCGAGATCACGAAGATCGGCTGGTCAGCACTGATATTCACGGTCTGCTCCGCTGCTTACAGCCGGGCCTTGGCGGCCAGGCCCTGTCGAACATCGGCGTCGGCGGTGGCCTCGGCGAAGGCCTTCACGGCCGCCTCAGCCTCTTTGTTCAGGTTCTTGGGAACCGCCACGTCGATGGTCACCAGAAGATCACCGGTTGCCTTGGACGTTTTCACGCCTCGGCCCTTCACCCGGAGCGTCCGGCCCGAGGGTGTGCCGGCCGGAACGCGGACCTTTACCGTCTCGCCATCGATGGTGGGAACTTCAATGTCCGCGCCCAAAGCAGCTTCCGGGAAGGTGACCGGAACGTGGACGCGGAGGTTGTCGCCATCGCGCGTGTAGAAAGCGTGGGGCTGGACGGACACAGACACCATCAGGTCGCCGTTGCCTGCCGGTGACGGCTGGCCCTTCCCGCGGACGCGCACTTTCTGGCCGTCCTTGATGCCGGCGGGGACACGGACGTCAATGACTTCGCCGCTGGGTTCCCGCAGGCCGATGGTGGTGCCGCGGATCGAGCCGGCGAAGGAAATGCTGGTGGTCGCGGTGCGGTCAGCACCCTTTTGGGGTGCCCGCTGGAAGCCGGTCTGGCCGCCAAAGCCGCCGCCGAACAGGTCCGCGAACTCGGGCGGGATGCCCCCGGAAGTGCTGAAGCCGCCGGCGTGACGGCCGGCGTTGCCGGTGAACAGGCCGCCGAACATGTCCTCGAACCCGCCGTTGCCGCCCGCGGCGCCGCCCGGTGCGAACCTGGCTCCTCCGCCCATGGCCCGGATGGCGTCGTACTGCTGGCGCTCGTCCGGATCAGAGAGCACCGAATACGCCTCAGAGATGTCTTTGAACTTCTTCTCAGAGGCAGCGTTTCCCGCGTTGGTGTCCGGGTGGTGCTGGCGGGCAAGTTTCCGGTACGCCTTCTTGATATCGGCGTCGGAAGCGTCCTTGGCGACACCAAGGATCGCGTAAAAGTCCTTGTCCACCCAATCCTGGCTAGCCAATGGCGTTTCCTTTCAAAGTTTGGTGTCGAGATGGCAGTTCGCGCCAATGTTCTTCCGAATCACTGCCGCGAACTGCCATCTCGATGGAGTAATGCTAAGCCGGGACGGCGACGATGACCTGTGCTGCGCGGAGGACTCGGTCTCCTGATTTGTAGCCGGAGCGGAGGACCTGGCTGACTGTGTCAACCTCGATGTCCTCGCCCGGCTGCTGGATCAGGGCTTCGTGGATGTTCGGGTCGAACTCCACGCCGGTCTCAACAATGCGGACCAGGCCGTACGTCTTCAGCGCGGTCTCCAGCTTGGTGGCGATGGCCGCGAACGGACCGTCCGCGAGGTCACCATGCTGGCGTGCGGCGTCGATGTCGTCCAGGACCGGGAGCAGGGAGTTCAGGACGCCGATGACGGCCATCTCCCCTGCCACGGCCCGGTCGCGTTCAACGCGCTTGCGGTAGTTGACGTACTCAGCCTGGAGGCGGAGGAGGTCGTTCTTCAGCTCGGCCGCCTCAGCATGCCCTGCACCCTGGGCCACAGATTCCTCTGCCGGCACCTCGACGCCGTTGAGGATTTCCTCGGCCTGGGCGAGGGCGTCGCCGTCGGAGTCCACCGGCGGGTGGGCCTCAGCGTGCTGCTCGCCCTCCGGGTGCCTGGCCTGCCCGGTCACCGGGTCAACCTTGCGGTTGTCCCGAATGACCGGCTCCTGCTGGCTGCTGGCCCGGCGCTCCGCAGCTTCCTGGCTCGCGGATGAGTTGTGCTCTTCCTCGTTACCGTGGTGCGGCATGGCTACTTCTTCGCTTCGTCTTCGTCGATGATCTCGGCGTCGACGATGTCCTCATCGGCCGACTTCTGGCCGCCTGCTGCACCAGCGGCGCCTTCAGCACCGGCAGCGCCCGTGGCGCCGTCCGGGGAACCGGCCTGCGAGTAGATGGCCTCTCCAAGCTTGGTCTGGGAAGCCTGCAGCTTCTCAAACGCGGACTTGACTGCGGCGTCGTCGGTGCCTTCGAGGGCCTTCTTCAGGGCGTCGACGTCGGCCTGGACCTCGGTCTTGACCTCTTCGGGCAGCTTGTCGGCGTTGTCGGCGATGAGCTTGTCCACGGAGTAGGCGAGTTGCTCGGCCGTGTTGCGGGTGTCGGTGGCCTCGCGGCGGGCCTTGTCCTCGGCTGCGTGCTCTTCGGCGTCCTTGACCATGCGGTCAATGTCTTCCTTGGACAGCGCGGTGCCGCCGGTGATGGTCATGGACTGTTCCTTGCCGGTGCCCTTGTCCTTCGCGGAGACATGCACGATGCCGTTGGCGTCGATGTCGAAAGTGACCTCGACCTGCGGGACGCCGCGCGGGGCCGGTGCGATGCCGGTCAGCTCGAACGTGCCCAGCGGCTTGTTGTCACGGGTGAACTCACGCTCGCCCTGGAAGACCTGGATGGCCACGGACGGCTGGTTGTCGTCAGCGGTGGTGAAGGTCTCGGACCGCTTGGTGGGGATGGCCGTGTTGCGCTCGATCAGGTGCGTCATGACGCCACCCTTGGTTTCGATGCCGAGGGAAAGCGGGGTGACGTCGATCAGCAGGACGTCCTTGCGCTCGCCCTTGAGGACACCCGCCTGGAGTGCGGCGCCGACTGCAACGACCTCATCCGGGTTGACGCCCTTGTTGGGCTCCTTGCCGCCGGCGAGTTCCTTAACCAGGTCGGAGACGGCCGGCATACGGGTGGAACCGCCCACGAGCACGATGTGGTCGATCTCGGACAGCTTGATGCCGGCTTCCTTGATGACGTCGTGGAACGGCTTCTTGGTGCGCTCGAGCAGGTCCTTGGTGAGGTCCTGGAACTTGGCGCGGGTCAGCTGTTCGTCCAGGTGGACCGGGCCGTCGGGGGTGACGGAGAGGTACTGGAGGGAAACGTTGGTGCTGGTGGAGGAGGACAGTTCCTTCTTGGCCTGCTCGGATGCCTCGCGGAGACGCTGCAGGGCGATCTTGTCCTTGGACAGGTCGATGCCCTTGACCTTGAGCTGGTTCAGCAGGTAATCCACGACGCGCTGGTCCCAGTCGTCGCCGCCGAGGCGGTTGTCACCGGCGGTGGCGCGGACCTGAATGGTGGAGAAGTTGTCTTCGTCCTTGCCCACTTCGAGCAGGGAGACGTCGAACGTGCCGCCACCGAGGTCGAAGACCAGGATGAGTTCGTCTTCCTTGCCCTTGTCCAGGCCGTAGGCCAGTGCTGCGGCGGTGGGCTCGTTGACGATACGCAGGACGTTCATGCCCGCGATCTCGCCGGCTTCCTTGGTGGCCTGACGCTCGGCGTCGTTGAAGTAGGCCGGAACGGTGATCACAGCGTCGGTGACCTTTTCACCGAGGTAGGACTCGGCGTCGTTCTTCAGCTTCATGAGCACGCGGGCGGAAATTTCCTGCGCGGTGTACTTCTTGTCATCGATCGCGACGGACCAGTCGGTGCCCATGTGGCGCTTGACGGAGGCGATGGTGCGGTCGATGTTATTGACGGCCTGGCGCTTGGCGATCTCGCCAACCAGGACCTCGCCGGACTTGGAGAACGCAACGACGGACGGCGTGGTGCGGCCACCCTCGGCGTTGGCAATAACGGTGGGCTCGCCACCTTCGAGAACGGAGACGACGGAGTTGGTGGTTCCGAGGTCGATACCTACTGCACGTGACATGTGTTGCTTCCTTCTTTCCTTGGAAACTTGCTGGCGCCCACTCATTGAGCGTTCTGCACTCAACTTTACTCAGGGAGCAACTGATGTCAATCCAAAGTTGAGCGCGGTACGCTCAACTTTGGAATTTTGTGTGGCGGCCGAATGGGCAAACCTCCCGGAATTGCGCGCCCTGGGGAGGGAGATTCATGGGAAGGAAGCCCGTTCGCTGTGCGTGAACGGGCTGCCAAAGCTTAGGAATCCAAAACGGGAAACTTAGGAGTTCCTGCCCTCGTCCTCCTCAACCTCGCGGGCAGTAGATGCACCTCGGGCCGTTCCCACCACTCCGGCATCGCCATAATCACCTTCCGGATAGTCGGCTTCCTCAGGCTGTTCCTCAACGCCTCCTACCACGCCGGCATCGCCATAGTTGCCCTTGGGATAGTCGCCCTCCTCAGGCTGCTCCTCAACGCCGCCCACCGCCCCGGCATCGCCATAGTTGCCCTCCGGATAGTCGCCCTCCTCAGGCTGCTCCTCAACGCCGCCCACCACCCCGGCATCGCCGTAGTCGCCTTCCACGTACTGGCCGCCCTCGCCCTCCAGTCCAGGCGCACTGCTGGCCTTGCGGGGCTCGTCGTCACGTGCAGGGTTCTCAGTCATGGCTAGTCTCTCCTTTGAGGTTCCGCGTCCACCTGGGCGCAGTTGGAGTCTACCCAGCCTGGGCGGGGCGAAACAGGGGGCGGCCGCAACTCGCAGCCGCTCATCAGCGCGCGGCCACGAGCGCCTGCGGGGCGGCCTGCTTCATCCGCGTCTGCAGCCACTTGAGCTGCGTTGACGTCTGGGAATCGCACTGCGCCACCACGGCTAGGAGCTCTTCATCGCGCAGGGCGGAGGCAGCCTGCTTGACCATGGTCCAGGTGATGTCCACGAAGCTCGCCAGAAGATAGAGGTCCTGCAGGTCACGCAACAGGCCGACCGGCCCGCTCCGGGTTTCGGCCAGGCCCTGGGCATGCAGCCGCTCCGGCTCATTCCCCGACCTATCCTCGCCATAGCGATCGACGACGGGCCGCAGCAGCCGCTGATGCTCGTCGCACTGCCGCGCCAGGGTGAGGCACAGGAAGTGGACATCAGGTTCCGCGCCGTGCCCGTCCGCCACTTGGCGGTACGAGGTTGCCAGCGTTTCTTCGGCCTTATGCAGCAGGCCAAGGTAGATCTCGAGGTTCATGGCCGGCCTCCGGCGGAGTTGACGGCGCCTGGAAACTGCGGTGGCGCGGCCGGGGTAAGGAGTTCTGACGCTTCCCCGCCCGGGCCGCCCTTGGTAGCTGGAACGTGACCGGTCCCCGCAGGCCGGGACGCCGTCGTCGTCGGCGCCGGAGCAGGTCCGGAACCGCTCCCAAGCGGTTCCACCTTTACCGCGGCGTTCTTGAACACCGGCTGCTTGGACACCGGGTCCCACTCGGTGAGCGTGAGTTCGTTGGCGGCGGTGGGATGCTCCCCCGGAACGCCGCCGGCATCCCAGTAGCCGTAATGGAAAGGTGCAAAGACACTGCCGGGTCGGATGCCACTGATGCGGACAGGCACTTCAATGCTGCCGCGCCGGGAGGAGACCCGCACCAAATCGCCTTCAGAGATTCCCAGCGCCTCACAATCTGCCGCTGCCATCTCCACCCAGGCCTTCGGTGCGGCCGCCGTCAGCGGTTTGGAACGGCCAGTTTTGGTGCGCGTATGGAAGTGGTACGCGGTACGCCCAGTCGTGTAGCGGAGAGGGTAATCCTGGTCCGGTTCCTCGTGCGGCGGCGTGTAGGGCGTTGTGCGCAGGAACGCCCGGCCGGCAGGAGCCATAGCTTTATATTCCGTCGGAGGAATGGACGCACCGGTGAGGAGGTCGTGGCCATAGCTTTCGCAGTATGTAGGGTCCGTTGGGAACAGACCGTCGTTGTAGAGACGGACCCGGCCATCGGGATAGTCGTCGTTGCACGGCCAGGGAATGCCGCTCCCGCCGCGCAGCTTTTCGTAGCTGATGCCTGAGTAGTCGCAGGGGCGGCCCCGGGAACATTCCTTCCAAGCGTCAAAGGCTTGCTCGGGGCCGGCCCATGGCAGCAGGGGTGCACCATCCTGCGTGCGGAAGTCCATCCGGCGGGCGTAATCGAGGAAGATATCCAAGTCCGGGCGGGCTTCGCCCGGGGGTTCCACGGCCTTGTCCGAAAGGTGCACGGTGCGGTCCGCGTTGGTGAACGTCCCGGCCTTTTCGCCCCAGCCGGCGGCAGGGAGGACGACGTCGGCCGCCTGGGCTGTTTCGGTCAGGTACAGGTCTTGGACTACGAGGAAGAGTTCCGGTTTGGCGAGGATCTCCCGGATCCTGGGCAGCTGCGGCATGGAGACGGCCGGATTGGTGGCCGACACCCAGAGGAGTCCGATGGAGCCCTGCTCCGCGTAACGGAAGATTTGCATCGCGTGCGTGGGTGGCGCCCAGTGCGGAATGATCGCCGGGTCCACTTTCCAGAGCCGCGCCAACTCGTTGATGTGGTCCTCGTTTTCCCAGTTCCGGAAGCCCGGCAGGTCGCCGTCGGCCCCGCATTCCCTATTGTTCTGCGCCGTGGGCTGCCCGTTCATCTGCAGTAACCCGCAGCCGGGGCGCCCCAGCATGCCGCGCAGCAGGTGCAGGTTGTTGACCTGGCAGGAGGCGGCCGTGGCTTGCGAGGACTGGTAGAACCCCTGGAGCACCGTGGACAGGACCCGGGCCGAGGTTCCGAAGATCCTTGCGGCCTCCCGGATGTCTTCGGCGGCCACGCCGCAGGTTTCCGCCGCGGCGTCGGGAGTCCAGGGCTCCACGGTCTTCCGGAGATCCTCTAGCCCGAGCGTGTGCTCGCTCAGGTAGGCCGTATCCTCCCAGCCGTTATGCAGGACTTCACGGACCAAAGCGTGCATCAGCGCCAGGTTGGTGCCCGGCTTGAGCGCGAGATGGACGTCCGCATGCTTCGCGACCTCCGTGTCACGGGGGTCCACGCACACGATCTTCGGGCGGTCCGGTCCCCCGATCCTGTCCAAAACCCTCGACCAGAGAACGGTTTGCGTTTCGGCCATGTTGTGCCCGTACAAAAACATGGCATCGCAGTGGTCGATGTCTTCATACGCCCCGGGCTGCCCGTCGGCGCCGAAGGATTCCTTTAGTGCAGCCGCGGCCGTGGCTGTGCACAGCCGGGTGTTGCCGTCCATATGCGGCGTGCCGATGCCGGCCTTCCCGATCACGGCCAGGGCGTAATACTCCTCGAGGAACAGTTGGCCGCTGGTGTAGAAGCCATGGCTCAACGGCCCTTTGGTCCGGAGCAGTTCCCGGCTTCTTTCGACAATGCGGCCCATGGCCGTGTCCCAACTGCATTCCACCAGCTGCCCGTTCTCGCGGATCAGCGGCTGTGTGAGACGGTCCTTGTGCGACACTCCCTGCCAACTGGCGAACAGGCCCTTCGGTCCCAACCGCCCATGGTTCACCAAATCGCCCGCACGGCCGCGGATGCCCACCATGGCCCCGTCCTTGACGGCGATATCGCAGGCGCAGCCGTTGCTGCACAGAACGCAGGCGGACTGCACCCAACGGTCAACGTCCGCTTCCTGCAGGCCGCCGTCGAGCGCCTGGTCCACCCGGACCGGCCACAGCCCGCCACGGGCATACGGTGTCCGGCTTCCCCAGATCTCAGCTATGCGGTCAGCCATGTTGGCCTCCTGGGCTCCTGCGACGGCGAAAGAGTTTCTGCTGATCAGGCTAGACCCGGAGGATGCTGAGCGAAAGGGCAGTAGGCTTACCGTTTTCTGCCGTACCGGGGCGGATCACTTCCCGGTAAAGCCCGCCACCCCCGCCAGGGCGCCGAGATGGTGCTCAAAGAGTTCGTCTCGGGCGCTGAACGTGTCGGGGCCGTACTGGCCGAAAACTTCGAAGCTCACGGCGCCGAACAGCGATGTCCACACGAGGACGCCGTTTGCTATCAGGTTGTCGGGGACCGCGAGCCCCAGTCCGGAACGGATGGATTGGAGGTCGGCAGCCAGGGCGGGAGGTACGACGGCGGCACGCTCCGGCGCCGTTAGGGCACCCGCGCGGTAGGCGGCGTCGAGGATCCCCACCAGGGCGTAAATCACCCGGGTTCCGGGGGTTGTGGTTTGGCCGGCGGGCGCCTGATAGCCGGGCACCGGGCTGCCGAACAGCAGTCCGTAGCGTGCAGGCTCACGCAGTGCCCACTCCCGGACCGCGCGGCCCAGCGCCGCGAACCGGCCGGCGAAGTCACCCGCCGGCCTCGCGTTCACAGCCACATCCACCGCGTCGCCGAGTTCGTTGTACGCGTCCACGAGCAGAAGAGTGAGGAGCTCGTCGCGGCTGGCCACGTAGCGGTAGACGGCGGACGACACCACACCCAGATCCCTCGCCACCGCACGGAGTGACAATGCGGCGGCACCCTGGGTTGCCAAGTGGTGCCGCCCCAACCGGACAATGTCCGCAATCGTCTGGGCGCGGGCCCGCTCCCTGGGTGTTCGGAGCGTGGTTTCCGCGCTTGCGGCAGCGTCGTTCATAGGTCCAGCATCCCACAGAGCAGAGCACTGTCAACATTTGAGAGCACTGCTCTTGACGTTTGCTCGGGTAAGGGCGCATCCTTACTGGAGAGCGGTGCTCTCAAAAATTAGTCCTGAAGGAGAAGCCATGAACGATCTTCACGTTGTCACCGGAGCAGGCCCTGTTGGCTGGGCGGTTGCGGAACAGCTGGCCGGGCAGGGCAAACACGTCAAGGTCCTGACCCGTTCCGGTTCCGGCCCTGTGCATCCGCTGGTGGAACGGCTGACCGTCGACGTCCAGGAGCCCAGCAAGGTGAGCGCGGCGTTCGCTGGCGCCGCGGCCGTTTTCCATTGCATCCACGGTTCTTCCTACACGGCGGACGCGTGGCGGGCGGAACTCCCCCGGGCCGAACAAACGGTGCTGGCCGCAGCGGGTGAGGCAGGCGCCGTCGTCGTCTTTCCCGAAAGTCTTTACTCCTACAGCGAGCCGGACCGCCCGATGACCGAGGCAGGCCCGCGGACCGCCCAAGGCGGCAAGCGCGGGGTCCGCACCGAGCTGCTCAGAGCCAGGGAAGCGTCCCCCACCGATACCGCCAGCGTAGTAGCCGGCGACTTCTTCGGCCCGCGCGTCCGGAACTCCCACGGCGGCGAGCGCATGGTTGCGCCCGTCCTGGCCGGAAAGAAACTCTGGGTGGTCGGCAGCGTGGACCAGCCGCACTCGTTCACCTACGTCCCGGACCTCGCGGCGGCGATGATCCGGGCCGCGCAGACACCTTCGCTGTGGAACAAGGTGTGGCACGCGCCCACCGGTCCCGCGGTGACTCAGCGGCAACTGGCAACTGCCTTCGCGGAAGCCGGCGGAGCCGCCCCGCCAAAGATTGGGGCCATGCCCGGGTGGGCGCTCCGGGCCATGGGCGTCTTCTCAAAGGACCTCGGCGAGCTGGCCGAAACCCTCTACCAGTTCCAAAAGCCGTTCGTGATGGACTCCGCAGCGAGCCAAGCCGCCCTGGGCCTGCGCCCAACGCCCCTCGCGGAAGCAGCCGCGGCCACGGCGGCCTGGTGGCGGGCGCAGGGTTGAGGCTCCCGGCTTACCGGCGGCCGGCGCCCTCGGCTTCAAGCTCGACGTCGGCGTCGTCCCGCTGCACCGCAGCATCCGCCTCCGGCCGGCCCAGTCTGCTCGGCCACCAGATGCGCGGGCCGATGTCGTAGGTCAAGGCCGGAACCAACAGCGAACGCACCAGGACAGTATCCAGCAGCACACCGAAGGCCACGATAAACGCCAGCTGGACCAGGAACATGATGGGGATGATGCTCAAGGCGGCAAAGGTGGCGGCCAGCACCACGCCGGCGGACGTGATCACGCCACCGGTCACGCCCAGCCCACGCAGGATCCCGGGGCGTGTCCCGTGCTTCAGCGACTCCTCGCGCACCCGGCTCATCAGGAAGATGTTGTAGTCCACGCCGAGGGCCACCAGGAAGACGAATCCGAACAGCGGCACCGTGGCGTCGGCGCCGGGGAAGCCCAGCAGGTTGTTGAACACCAGGGCCGAGACGCCCATCGCCGCGCCGTAGGACAAAACCACCGAGAGCACCAGCAGGACCGGTGCCACCACGGAGCGGAGCAGGAGCATCAGGATGAAGAGGATGACCACCAACACCACCGGAATGATAATCACGAGGTCGCGCTGCGCCGTCGTATTGGTGTCGAGGGCCGTAGCAGTCACGCCTCCCACTAACGCGCCGGCATCAACCGTCTTCACGTTCTCCCGCAATGCCTTGACCACATCCTCGGCCTCGATGGAATCCGCGGCGTAGTTGAGCGTGGCGTTGATCAGCACCTTGCCATCGCGGACATCGGGAACGCTGGGAGCCCCTGGGGTTCCTGGTCCGCCGGAAACGATTGGCACACTGCCGGCAGCCAGGAGGTAGGCGTCCCCCACGCCGGCGGCCGCTTTGACCTTCGCGAGCACCTCGTCAGCTTTGCCTTCATCCGCAACCACGACGGCGGGGCTGCCGCTGCCGGCGTCGAAATGGCGCGCCAGCGCGTCCTGGCCGTCAACGGCGTTGGAGGCCGTGAGGATGACATCCGTCTGGGGCACACCATTGGCCTTCAGTTGCAGGATGCCGGACGATGCCACCAGCAGCAAGAGGACCGAAGCGACCCATACGGTGCGTGGACGGCGGGAAACCAGCGAACCCGTGGCACGCCAGATGCCTTTCTGACCTTCCAGACCCGTGACCAGCTCCGGTTCCCGCTGATCCTCCGGGACCAGCTTGGGGCGGAACGGCCAGAAGGCGGCCCGGCCCAGAAGTGCCATCAGGGCGGGCAGCAGGGTCAGCGCAGCGAACAGCGAGCAGAGGATTCCTGCGGCCGCCACCGGACCCAGGCCCTTGTTGGAATTCAGATCAGAAAAGAGCAGGCAGAGCAGGGCGATAATCACGGTGGCGCCGGAAGCCACAATCGGCTCCACCGAGGCCTTCCAGGCCGTCAGTACGGCGGCGGTCCGGTTGCGCGTGTGGGTCAGGGCTTCGCGGAACCGTGCCACGTACAGCAGGGCATAGTCCGTGGCCGCACCAATCACCAGGATGGACAGGATGCCCTGGCTCTGGCCATTCAGCTGGATCCAGCCGAGTTTCGCCATTCCAAACACAAGCAGGATGGCGGCGCACAGCGCGAAGACCGATGTGAGGAGTACCGCGATCGGCAGGAGGAGCGAGCGGTAGACAATCAGCAGGATTACAAACACCGCACCCAGGGCCACCAGCAGCAGGATGCCATCAATCCCGGCGAACGCGCTGGTGAGGTCCGCAGCCAGGCCGGCAGGTCCGGTGACGAACGTCTGCATGCCCTGCGGAGCGGCGCCGGCAACAGTGGTCCGCAGCTCCTTCACGGCTTCCTTCAGCGCGCCGGATGAGTTGACGGGGACGATGAACTGAACGGCCTTGCCGTCCTCGGACGGGATAGGGCCGATCACCGTGCTGCCGAGCTTCAGCGCTTCAAGGTCCGCCTTCAGGCCTGCGGCCTCGCCCAGCTGGGCCCGGGTGAACGCTTCGGCATTCTCAATCACAACGACGGCTGGCACTTCGTTGGAATCCCGGAATTTCGTTTGCCATTCCTGAGCGGCTGTGGCTTCGGCACTTGCGGGGAGGAAGGATGCCTGGTCGTTCGAGGAGACCTCGCTCAACCGCCCGAAGGTGGGTCCGCCGACGCCGGCAAGGGCCAGCCATGTGAGCACCAGGAGTACTGGAATGAGCCAGCGCAGCCAGAACGGGACCCGCGCGCTGTGTTGGGAACTGGTTTTCATGATTCCTTCTGGGCTGGGGAGGGAGGAGTACAATTGCTTCCATCATAGAGTATCTCCATCATAGAGATAAGTGGCTGTCGTGCAATTTCTCGTTTGCCTGATATCTCAGGGATGGAAGGCCGCAGACGACGCTGCTGCAGTAATATCCGTCAGGGCACCAGCAAAAACCTGAGGCGAGCCAGAAACAGGACCACACCCACTAGCGGAGGAGGCGGAACGTGACGGACGAACCGTTCCAGCGCCCGCCTGCCTCCGCCCCCCAGTCCCTCATCCGCCTGCTGCAGGACTTCACGCTTGAAGCCAACCGGTACGTCGACTCCGCCGGGGCGCAGAATGACATGCACCGCACCGACCTGAACGCCCTGGCCGTCATCATGCGCCGCACCGCCAAGGGTCTCGTCGTCACGCCCGGGGTCCTCCGAAAGGAACTGAACCTCAGCTCTCCGGCCACCACCGCCCTGATCGACCGGCTGGACAACTCCGGCCACGTGGTCCGCGAGCGGCATGCGTCGGACCGCCGGCAGGTCCAGCTCCGCATGACGCCAAAGGCCTTCCAGGACGGCGGGGCCATGTTTATGCCGCTGTCCCGCCACATGGGAAGTGCCATGGCAGCCTTCTCCCCCGAGGAACTTGAACTCGTCACCCGGTTCATGAGCGCCATGGTGGATGCCACCATCGCCGCCCGCCACGAAGCGTCCGGCGGGGGACCGGCCACCCCCGGCGATTCGGCCGTCTGACGCCCGCCTCCCCGCCCAAGTGGAACGCACGACGGCGGCTCCTCCCATTCAGGCCACCGCGGCGGTAGCGTTTGGTTATGAGTGCGCAGCAGCCAGACGACGATGTGTACACGCACGGCCACCACGAGTCCGTGGTCCGCGCCCACGCTTCCAGGACCGCGGAAAATTCCGCTGCCTTTGTCATCCCGCACCTCACCCCCGGGACATCCGTGCTCGACGTCGGCTGCGGGCCAGGAAGCATCACCTGCGATTTCGCCGCGCTGGTTTCCCCGGGAAAGGTGACCGGCCTGGACCGGTCGCCTGACATCATCGCCCAGGCCACGGCGCTGGCTGCTGAACGCGGTGTGACCAACGCGGAGTTCGTGGCCGGCAACATCTATGACCTCGACTTCGAGGACGAGACGTTCGACGTCGTCCACGCCCACCAGGTGCTGCAGCACCTGACCGATCCGGTGGAGGCACTGCGGGAGATGCGCCGGGTGGCAAAGCCCGGCGGCATTGTGGCCGTACGGGACGCGGACTTCCACGGCATGAGCTGGTACCCGTCCCTGCCGGAACTTGATGAGTGGATGGAGCTTTACCAGCAAATCGCCCGCCGCAACGGCGCGGAGCCCGACGCCGGACGCCGCCTGGTTTCCTGGGCCCAGTCCGCAGGCTTCACCGACGTGGCGCCCACCAGCAGCAACTGGCTCTACGCCACCGGGCAGCAGCGGCGGTGGCAGGCGCGGGTATGGGGCGAGCGGGTGCTGCATTCGGCCTTTGCGGACCAGGCACTGGAGTACGGCTTCGCCAACCCGGCGGACCTGGCCCGGATCTCCGCGGGATGGCACCGCTGGGGATCCACCGACGACGGCTGGTTCCTGATCCCGAACGGCGAGGTCATCGCGCGGGCGTAAGCCGTTGGCCTCCCGGGATTTCCACATAGCCGGCGCCGGGGCTTCATTCCTCGCGGCCCGGGCCATAGCTTCGAGCCATGAGCCACTACGGTGAGAACGAATACTGGACTGAGCCTTACACGGCTGAGGTTGACCAACTAGACTTGGTCAACATGGGCCAATACAACGTCCAAGACGCAAAAACACGGCTTTCCGAACTACTGAACCTGGTTGAACGTGGCGAGGATGTGGTCATCGCAAAGGCCGGCCGGCCGGTTGCCCGGCTGGTGAAGATCGAGCGCCCGCACAAACGCGAACTTGGATTCCTGGGCCCGCTCCACATTCCCGACGCGTTCTACGAACCGTGGACGGATGAGGAAATGGGGGCTGCCGAGTGATCCAGTTGCTGCTGGACACCCATGTTTTCCTGTGGTCTATTTCAGAGCCGAAACGCCTCTCCAGCAAGGCCAGAAACGCCATCTCCAAACTGGAGAACCAGGTGTATGTCTCCCCCGTGACGGCCTACGAGTTGTCCTACAAACACCGTCAGGGCAAGTTGCCATCGGGCGCTGCAATCGTGACCAGTTTTGCCCGGCAGGTAGCCCACCTTTACGCATCAGAGCTCCCCATCTCCGCACCCCACACGCTGGCGGCCGGTCAGCTGGACTGGGAGCACAAGGACCCTTTCGACCGGATCCTCGCGGCCCAGGCCATGGTTGAGGGGTTCACACTGGTGACAGCCGATGAAGATCTCCAGGCCTTTGATCCCGTGCCCACCCTGTGGTGAACCGGCCCTAAACTTGGGAGGTGCAATTCTCACTTTGGCTCGCGCTCGCGGGCGCAGGCGTCCTGGTCAGCTTCACTCCGGGAGCCGGCGCCATCAACACGATGAGCAACTCCCTGACTTCAGGGTTCCGCCGCTCCATCTGGGGGATCCTTGGCCAGCAGGCAGCCCTGGTGATCCACGTGCTGATCGTGGCGCTCGGCGTCGGCGTCCTGGTGGCCAGCTCACCCGTGGCCTTCAACGTGATCCGGTACGCCGGCGCCGCTTACCTCGTGTACCTGGGCATCCGCCAGTTCCTGAGCAAACCGGACCTCGATCAGGAACAGGCGGCCGTACTCCGTAACGAGCCAGCCTGGTCCATGTTCCGCCGCGGCCTCTGGGTCAACCTCCTCAACCCCAAGGCCATCGTCTTCTTCCTCGCCTTCATGCCGCAGTTCATCCGCCCCGAACAGCCGCTCCTGCCGCAGTACGCGGTACTCACCAGCACCGTTGTGGCGATCGACATCCTGGTCATGTGGTTCTTCTTTGCGCTGGCCGCGAAGTCCTTCCAGCGCTTCACCCACAATGCCCACGGACAGAAGGTCCTGAGCCGGATTTTCGGGGTCCTGTTTGTCGCCGTCGGAGTTCTCCTTGCAGCGATCCACTAGGAAATTAGCCAAAAACCTCCAATAACACGCATGCTTAGCATTATGAACTCATCGTCGAGCCCCTACCGGATCATTGCCGTGTGCACCGGAAATATCTGCCGGTCGCCGATGGCCGAAATCATGCTGGCTGCGGCGTTCGGGGCGGAGGGCCTTGGCGCTGAGGTGAGCGTGGACTCGGCGGGAACCACGGGCTACGAGGTGGGACGGCCCATTGACCCACGGGCGGCCCGCCGGCTGGCGATCACCAAGCTCAGCTCGCAGCACCATGTTGCCCGCGAATGGCAGGCGCGCTGGTTCAGCGAGCGCGACCTGATTCTGGCCCTGGACGTTGACCACTATGCGTGGCTGCGCGAGGCAGCGCCGGACCAGGGGTCCATGGACAAAGTCCGGATGCTGCGCAGCTTCGACCCCGCAGTTTCCGGCCATGATCTGCTGGACCAAGGCATCGAAGATCCCTGGTACGGCGACCACGGGGACTTCGACGCCGCCTGGCACCAGATCCATGGCGCCCTGCCAGGCATTGTTGAGCACGTCCGCGCTGCGCTCCGCCGCGGAACCCAGCAGCAGAGACAGCAGCAGGTACGCTCTACTTCATGACCCCCGCACCTGTGATCATCGCCATTGACGGGCGATCCGGCGCAGGCAAGACCACTCTGGCAATCGAAGTGGCGGCCCGGCTGCGGAACCATCACAAGGTCTCCCTGTTCCATCTTGAGGACATTTATCCGGGCTGGAACGGGCTCGCCGCGGGGATCGAGCGCTACGTTTCCACCGTCCTGGGTCCACTCAGCAGCGGCGAACCGGCCACCTGGACCAGCTGGGACTGGGCAAACCACTACGACGGCGACACGCGCGTCACCCTTCCCTCGGAGATCGTGATCATCGAGGGGGTGGGGGCCGCCGCCCTGCAAGCCCGGCCGCTGCTGAGTGCCGTCATCTGGGCCGACTCCCCCGACGACGTCCGCCGGAAACGGGCCCTGGACCGCGATGGCGGCACGTACGAGCCGTACTGGGAACAGTGGGCGGCGCAGGAAGATGAATGGCTGGCCAAGGACGACGTCCCCGCGCACGCCGATGTCCGCGTGCTCAACCATGCAGACGGGTCGGCCCCGGCGGACGTCCTGCAAGCCCTCTCCTACCTGCCCGTGCTTGGACCGGTCATGGTTCCGGAACTTGCGGGCCGCCGCGGCCTCCGGCTCCGGGCGGAGCGCCTGGCCGGCCGGCCGGACACCGCAGCCCTCTTCGCGTCCCTGTATGGCACTTCCGTACGCGCTGCGTGGCTGGATTCCTCCAACGCGCCCGCCGCTCCCCCGTCAGAGCAGTCACCCGCCACCGAACGCAGCCGCTTCAGCATCCTCGCTGACGACGCCGGAACGTTCGGCCAGTCGGTCACGCACCGCTCCGGCGAAACCGTGGTCACTGCCGGATCAGCAACAGTACGCGTGCCAGGCCCGTTCTTCCGCTGGCTGGATGCTGTCTGGGGTCGCCGGGCGGTCCGCGGCCCCGACGACTATCCCGGGGACTTCACCCTGGGCTGGCTGGGCTGCCTGGGGTATGAGCTCAAGCGCGAAACCGGCGGCTCGGACGTAGTGTCGCCGACCCCCGATGCGGCACTGATTTTCGCGGGCCGGGCCGTGGTGGTGGACCATGCTGAGGGAACGGTCTGGCTGCTTGCATTGGAGGCGCCCGACGCGGACAGCTGGCAGGCCGCCGCCCGGAGCGCCGTCAACGCAGCCGCCGCCACCGCAACCGCAGCTACCCAGGCCGGCGGCAGCAACGGCATCGTGGTTCCCGGCGCGCCAGCGTTCAGCAGCCGCGACACTGAGGTGTCCTACAAACGGAAAATCGCCGCCGCCCAGCACGAAATCCATGAGGGGAACTCGTACGAAGTCTGCCTCACCACGACCCTCACGGCCCGGCTGCCGGCCACCGCGGCGGCCCCCTGGCCCACCTACCTTGCCCTGCGGCTAAGGAACCCGGCACCCTTCGCCAGCTATCTGCGGTTTGGCGGCCTGACCGTCGCAAGCACCTCGCCCGAACGCTTCCTGCGCATCACGTCCGACGGCGGCATGCGCGCCGAGCCCATCAAGGGCACCCGCCGCCGGGGTGCTGATCCGGAGCAGGACAGGGCACTGCGGAACGATCTCGCAGCGTCGCTCAAGGACCGCGCGGAGAACATCATGATCGTGGACCTGCTCCGGAATGACCTCAGCCACTTCGCAGAGCCAGGATCCGTGACGGTCAGCAGGCTGTGCGAGATCGAAAGCTACGCCACGGTGCACCAGATGGTGAGCACCATCGACGCTCAGCTGATGCCCGGTTCACCGCGGGCGGAGGCCGTGGCTGCCTGCTTTCCTGCCGGCTCCATGACCGGCGCCCCCAAGATCAGCACCATGGCCATCCTGGACCGGTTGGAGGACGGTCCGCGCGGCCTGTATTCGGGCGCGATCGGCTACTTTTCGCTGAACGGAGCCACGGATTTGGCCGTGGCCATCCGGACGCTGGTCACCTACACGGGAGACGGCGCAGGTACCGAAGACGGCGAGGCCGTGGACGGCACTAGCGCGGAAGGCACCGGCGGGCATGGCAGCGAAGAGGCACTGACGGTGGAACTGACCCTCGGCGTCGGCGGTGCCATCACTGCCGACTCTGTGCCGGATGAGGAGTACGACGAGATCCGGGTGAAGGCGCACGGTGTGCTTTCCGCTCTGGGCGCGGAGTTCCCCGGCGGCTGACGCGTGCCGGCCGGGGTTTTTTCTCGCCGTAGGTGACCAGGGCGCCGATCAGCGCAATGGCCAACACGGTTGCCAGGATTGCCAGGACTGGATTGACCCATTCTGGAACCGTGTCATACACGGGGTTACATCTGTTTTGCAGCGGGAAGTAAAAAGTCCCGTCGTGCGGATGCCGAAGCCGGTAGTTGAAGTCCAGCGGCTGGCCGGCAGCCTCGCATGTCCGGTCGAGGTCGCGGCTAAAGCCGGAGACCTGGACGAGGGTGAAGCCGGCCAGCAAGGTGAAGGACACCGCCGACGCGCGAGACCAGAAGCGCGCTACTTTCGACTGTGGCATAACCGTCAGCTCCCTCGGGCGCTGCCCTTAGACAGGCCGGGACACATTGGTCCGGATGCATGAACCAATGCTTTCAGGTTAGCCGCCCTTCCCGCGCGGCTCCAGAGCGGACCGGCGCAATTTTTGGGCAAGATGCGGCGCTACTGGACGGTGGCCGTCAGCCGCGCCACGTTATCGATGTAGCGGGCAGCGAGGGGACGCTGGCGCCAGTCCTCGAGCTTGAGCTCCTTCGAAATGTCCCGGTAGGTGCTTTCCACCGCACGCATGCTCTCCACGATGTCCGCCCCCAGCAGCATCACCGAGACTTCCAGGTTCAAAGAGAAGGACCGCATGTCCATGTTGCTGGAGCCCAGGACAGCCACTTCGTTGTCGATGGTGAAGTGCTTGGCGTGCAGCACGTAGGGCGCCTTGTAGAGGTAGATCCGCACGCCCGCTTCCAGCAGCGCTTCGTAGTAGGACTGCTGCGCGTTGTGGACCAGGAATTGGTCCCCCTTTTCCGAGACGAAAAGTTCGACGTCGACGCCCCGCTGCGCCGCCGTCGTCACCGCGTAGAGCAGCGAATCATCCGGGACGAAATACGGGCTGCAGATGGAGATCTTGTGCTGGGCGGAGTAGATGAGGGTGTTGAAGAGGCGCAGGTTGTTCTCGGTGATGAACCCGGGGCCGCTGGGCACGACCTGGGCAGTGACGCCGCCGGACACCATCTCGGGCTCGTGCGCCAGCTGATGCTCCAGGGATTCGTCCGTCTCGCTGAGCCAGTCGGTCGCGAAGACCACGTTGAGGGTGGTGACGATCGGCCCGCGCAGGCACGCCATCAGCTCCACCCATTCGCGGCCCACCTTGCGGTGCCTGGGGTTATTGTAGGAGGGCTCGATCAGGTTCTGGGAGCCCGTGAAAGCGACTTCGCCATCGATCACCATGATCTTGCGGTGATTGCGGAGGTCCGGACGGCGCCACTGGCCGTGGACCGGATTCAGCGGGAGCATGGGACGCCACTGGATCTTGCCGGCCTTCAGGCGCGCGATGAGCTTGCGGTATCCCTTGATCCGCAGGGTGCCCAGGTGGTCGAACAGCACCCGGACCTCGACGCCGCGCTCGGCTGCCTCCTCCAAGGCGGTGAACAGGTCGTCAGTGATGTGGTCTGTGCTCATGATGTAGAACTCGGCGTTGACGAACTCCTTCGCCTCGCGCACGGCAGCGGCCATGGCCTTGATGGAGTCCGGGTACCCGGGGAGCAGCTCCACGCTGTTGCCGTCCACCATGGGCAGCGAACCGAGGGTCTTGTTCAGCTCCGCCGCCGAGGCCACCCACTCGGGCCCGGCATAACGGCTCTCGACGGCGGCCAACTGGGACGTTCCGGCGCGGACCCGTTTGTTCACGGCATCCTGCTGGGCCCGGCGCTTGCGGGAGAGTTTGAAGTTGCCGAACAGCAGGAAGAGGATCAGGCCCAGGAACGGGACGAAGAAGATCCCCAGCAGCCAGGCCATGGCGGTGGTGGGGCGCCTGTTGCCCGGAATAATGCCCAGGGCCAGGACCCTGATGACCAGATCGCCAATGCTCAGAAGCACCACAACCCACGTCGGCGCAGTACCGGCAAGCGAAATCGGCCACAACAATGAAAGTACCCCCGCGGTGTGCGCACCGGCGGACGGATTCCGGCCGGGCAATGACCACAGCTTAGCCGCGCTCGGCCCGACTAAGCTGGAGCCATGACCTCTCCTGCGCCCGTGGTGCTCGTTTTCCTTGACCCCGCCTATCCGGAAGGCCGCCTGGCCGACGCCTCGCAGCCCCAGCTGATGGCCACGGACCAGGGAGCCACGCGCGGTGACGGGGTGTTCGAATCCATGCTCGCCGTGGGCGGGAACGTCCGGAAACTGCAGGCCCACCTGGACCGGCTGGGCGGGTCAGCCGAAACCCTCGACCTGGTGATCCCGGCGCAGGAGCAGTGGCGGGCGGCCATCGCCACCGGCGTAGCGGAACACCGCTCCCAGCACCCGGCACCCTCTGCGGCCGAGGACGAGTTGGTGGTGAAACTGGTGGCCACCCGCGGGCCGGAAGGCGCAGGCTCTCCCACGTGCTGGGTGCAGGTATCCCCCGTGGGTGCGCTCGGACGCCGCCAGCGCGAGGCCGGCATCGACGTCATCCTCCTGGACCGCGGCTACGACAGCGACGTTGCCGAGCGTGCGCCCTGGCTGCTGCTCGGCGCCAAGACCCTGTCCTACGCGGTAAACATGGCCGCCCTGCGGCACGCGCACAAACAGGGCGCCGACGACGTCATCTTCCTCTCCGCCGACGGACGGGTCCTGGAGGGGCCCACGTCCACGGTCCTGCTTGCGCATGTGGAAACAGCCGACGATGGCGCGGGCGCGCGCACCGTCCGCCGGCTCATCACGCCTCAGTTGGACAGCGGAATACTCCCCGGCACGTCCCAGGGTGCGCTGTTCGCCGCTGCGAAGGCGGCAGGCTGGGAACTGGGCTACGGTCCGCTGGAGCCGCAGGACCTTCTGGACGCTGACGCCGTGTGGCTGATTTCCAGCATCCGGCTGCTGGCGCCCGTGAACCACATTGACGGCAAGGAAATCGGCACACCGGCCCTCCAGAAGCAGTTGACGGCCGAACTCAACGCACTCTACGCGGGAATCCAGTAAGCAACGTGACGGTGCGCAGCGCGGGGATCCTGCTTTACCGGCACGGCGCGGCGGGAGTCCTGGAAGTCTGGCTCGGGCACATGGGCGGACCGTTCTGGGCCGGCAAGAAGGCCCACTCGTGGTCCATCCCCAAGGGCGAGTACCAGGCTGACGAGGACCCCCTGGCGGCAGCCCGGCGCGAATTCACTGAGGAGATCGGCAGCCCGCCGCCTGCCGCTGATTACGCCCTGCTCGGCGAATTCCGCCAGCCGTCCGGGAAGCGCATCACGGTGTTCACCGCGGCGGCTGACTTCCAGCCGGGGGAGGTTGTCAGTAACACGTTCCCCCTGGAGTGGCCCAAGGGGTCCGGGACCATCCAGGACTTCCCTGAGATCGACGACGCCCGGTGGGTCACCGAGGCCGATGCGCGCAGCAAGCTCGTCAAAGGCCAACTGCCCATCCTTGATGCCCTCGTCCAAGGCCTGTTGGAACGGCAGGATCATCCGTAAGGTTTGGTCCATGAACTCGCACACGGATCCGATCATCAAATTGACCTTTGACGAATGCTGGGAACTACTGGCTAACGACATCGTGGGGCGACTGGCCCTTGTGGTGGACGGCCATCCAGAGATCTTCCCGATCAACTACATCCTGCAGCGCAGGAGCGTCGTGTTCCGCAGCGCTGGCGGCACCAAGCTGTGGGGCGCGGAATCGGCGCGGCCCGCAGCAATTGAGATCGATGGGTACGATCCGCACACGGAGGAAGCCTGGAGCGTTGTGGTGCGCGGAGACACGGAACTGATCGAAGACCAGGCTGAAAAGGACAACGTGGACGCTCTTCACCTGGAACCGTGGCAGCCCGGGGAAAAGGTCTACTACATCCGGCTGACCCCGCGGGCGCTCACCGGGCGCCGGTTCCGGGTCAACAAACCGGACGTCTGGAACACCAGGACCTCGGACCGCCGCCGCGCCTCCTTCGAATAGCCGCGAGCCGTTGGACCGGCCTCGTCACTTGAACACCCTTCGACTAGCCGTAAGGCACAGACCATGAGCAACGATGCCCGCACCCCCGTCATCTTGGGCGGCGCCCGCACCCCGTTCGGCAAGTTCCGCGGGGGGCTGTCGGGCCTGTCCTCAAGCGAACTCGGCGCCCACGCCATCCGCAACGCCCTGGCGCGGACCGGAGTGGCGCCGGAGCAGATCCAGGCCGTGATCGTGGGCCAGGTCATCCAGGCCGGCGCCGGCCAGGGACCCGCACGGCAGGCCAGCCTGGCCGCCGGGATCGGCTGGGACGTGCCCACGGTGACCATCAACAAACTGTGCCTGTCCGGGCTGACCGCCGTGATCGACGCCGCCCGGATGATCCGTGCGGGCGAGGCCGACTTCATTGTGGCCGCGGGCCAGGAATCGATGACGAACGCTCCGCACCTGCTGCCCAGGCTCCGCGGCGGTGTTGCGATAGGCGACGCGGCGCTGCTGGATTCATTGAATTTCGACGGCCTGCAGGACCCCCGTTCCGGTGAACTGATGGGTTCGGCCACCGACGCCGGGAACGCCCGCCTTGGCATCAGCCGGGAGGACCAGGACGCCGTCGCCGCCCGTTCCCACCAGCGGGCGGAAGCCGCCCGGGCGGCCGGTATCCTGGCCGCGGAGATCGCTCCGGTGGAGGTGCCGCAGCGCCGCGGCCCCGCCGTCGTGATTGATGCTGACGAGGGGATCCGGGCAGGTACGACGCCGGAGGCCCTCGCAGCGCTGAAGCCCGCCTTCTCCACGGCGGACTCAGCCACCATCACCGCAGGGTCTTCCTCGCCGCTCTCCGATGGTGCGGCCGCCCTGGTGGTGGCCAGCAAGGCAGCGGCGGAGGCTGCGGGGCTTAGCTGGATCGCGGAGATCGGCAGCCACGGCCAGACCGCCGGGCCGGACGGTTCCCTGCACTCCCAGCCGTCACGAGCCATTGAGCGTGCCCTGAAACTTGAGGGCCTGGCCGTTGGGGACCTGGACCTTATCGAGATCAACGAAGCCTTCGCCTCGGTGGTGCTGCAGTCCGCCAAGGACCTGGGCATCGACGCCGAAAAGATCAACGCCGACGGCGGCGCCATCGCCTTGGGACATCCGGTGGGCGCGTCCGGGGCGCGCCTTGCGCTGCACCAGGCACTGGCACTGAAACGCCGCGGCGGGGGCACCGGCGTGGTGGCCCTGTGCGGCGGCGGTGGCCAGGGCGAGGCCCTGATCCTCAAAGCGTGACCCTTCCTCCCAACCAACCAACCCACCAGCCAGACAGGACACCATGGTCAGTTCAGCCCCCGCCGAACAGGGCTTCGGGACCCTCTCCGTTGCCGCCATCCTCGCTGAATCAGCCGCTCGTTTCCCCGCCTCCGTGGCCCTTGTGGTGGGTGAGGAGCGGGTGACGTACAGCGAACTCTGGGAACAGACACGAGCGTATGGCGGTGCGCTGCGGGACCGTGGCGTGGGGCATGCAAGCCGCGTAGCTCTGCTGATGCCCAATGTGGCTGATTTCGCCCGGGTCTACTACGCGGTCCTCGCGCTGGGCGGCGTAGTGGTGCCATTGCATGCGCTGCTGAAGGGCAGGGAGATCGAGTACATGCTGCGCGACAGTGGCGCGCAGTTGCTCATCTGCGCGGGCCCGCTCCTGGAGGAGGGTGCCAAGGGGGCCGCAGCCGCGAATGTCGACGTCGTCACGGTCCTGGTGCCCGAGGGGACCGAAGGTGCCGTCCGGCTGGAGGAGGAAGCGGCGGGAGCCGAGCCCATCAGCACCTGGCTGCCGCTGCGGCCGTCCGAGACGGCTACGATTCTGTACACATCGGGAACCACCGGCCAGCCCAAGGGCGCCTTGGGTAGCCACTTTGCCCTGGTGGAGCAGACCAATACGCTGCTGACCAGCACGTTCGACCTACGCCGCGGTGACGTCATCTTCGGCGGACTGCCGATGTTCCACACCTTCGGCCAGACATGCGTCCTCAATACGGGGCTCCGGGCGGGGGCCACCATCGTGATGCTGCCCAAATTCAGCGGAGAAGCAGCCCTGAATGCCCTGGCCCGCCACAACATCAACATCTTCTTCGGCGTGCCCACCATGTACATCGCCCTGCTCGAAGCCGCCCGCACCAACCCCGGCCGGTCCAACGCCCTGCGGTACTGCATCTCCGGCGGCGCGTCGCTGCCGGTGGCGGTGATGGATCGGTTCAAAACGGAGTTCGGCTCGGATATCTACGAAGGCTACGGACTGACCGAGACGTCCCCGGTGGCCACCTTCAACCACGTAGGGAAAGAGCCGCGGCCCGGAACGGTAGGCCAGGCCATTTGGGGTGTCCAGGTGGAGATCGCCCGCCCGGAGATCGCGGATGCCATCGAACTGCTGCCACAGGGCGAGTTGGGCGAGCTGGTGATCCGCGGGCACAACCTCTTCACGGGCTATCTGAACCGCCCCGAGGCCACCGCGGAGGCTATGGTGGACGGCTGGTTCCGCACCGGCGACCTGGGCACCAAGGACGGCGACGGATACCTCAGGATCCTGGACCGGAAAAAGGAGATGATCATCCGCAACGGGTACAACGTGTACCCGCGCGAAGTGGAGGAAGTCCTGAGCCGGCACGCAGCGGTCCTGAGTGTTGCCGTTTATGGCGTCCCGGACAAAACGCACGGGCAGGAGGTGGCGGCCGCCGTCGTCCTTAATCCGGGCAGCAGCGCCACCATTGATGAGTTGCGGGACTTTGCCGCGGCGGAACTGGCAGCCTACAAGTATCCGCGCATCATCACCCTGGTCACGGAATTCCCGACCGGTCCCAGCGGCAAGGTCCTCAAGCGGGAGCTCACCGCCCGTCACCAGGCCCCGTAAGCGGCGCGCCCGAAGGCGACAGCCGGCGAGGGTCAGGTCAGGTCCGGTCAGGTGGGGATGATCCCGAACAGGACGCGCTTTTTGACCATCAGCCACAGCAGGCCCAGAATCGCCGCGTAGGCGGCAGTGTTGATCATAATGTCACCCTGGCGCAGGACCGGGATGTTGGTGATCACGGCGATGAGTACCACGTGCAGGATGAAGACGTAGAGCGTGGCCTGGCCCAACGGGATCAGGAACCACCCCAGTGCCCGCTCCACGGGCTTCCAGTAGGCGGTGAGGAACGCGTAGGCGGCCACCACCAGGACCACAACGTTGAGCAGCCTGCCGGGATCAAGGTAGGTGCGGGCAAAGAAGGTGTCGTACATGACCCGGTAGGCAGCGTCCGGGATGATGGCCAGGCGCAGGTCGAAACCGTTGGCCAGGTAGGGGTTGCACCAGGACAGGAACGCGAAAACAAATGTCAGGACAGTAGACGCCACCACTACCCAGTGATGTGCCGACAGCCAGGCAACGATGCGGTGCCGGTGGAAGCCAACCACCAGGCCCAGGACAAAGAGCACCTGCCACACGAGCAGCGGGAAGGAGTCCTCGAACTGGGACGGCAGCAGCCTGAAGCGGGTGGCGGCGCCCACGGTGTAGAGGCCCAGCGTCGCGGCCAGCACCCACAGCGTCTTGCCACGGTTGAGCGCCAAGAGGATCAGCGGGCTGGCGAGGAGCAGCACCACGTAGAGGCCCATCACATTGAACTGCCAGGGCCCGAACTGCAGCAGGATGATGGCGGGCAGCACCTGGGCAGGGACCGGGAACTGCAGCAGGGTTTCCATCCCGGCGTACAGGTCGTAGGTACGGCCGACGGCGTTGTGGCCGCCCCCTCCGGTTCCCTGGTCCACGTACGTGGTCAGCGCATCGGTCTGGAAGAACGGCAGCAGCGAGAGCAGGAAGACTCCCACCAGGACGGCAAGGGCCGTCAGGTACAGCTTGCCAGCCCGGCGGGACGTCAGATCCACCACCTTGCCGAAATCGTCCTTGACCCTGGGGCCGTAGACCATTCCCACCACCAGGCCGGAGAACAGGACGAACAGTTCCGCGCCGGACACGAACCCGATGGCTTCCTGGGTGAGCAGTTGGAACAGCGATGTCATGCCCAGGTGGTTGACCACCACAAAAACAATCGCCAGTCCGCGGAGGAGGTCCACCCGGGTGTCCCGTTTGGACGGCAGCCCATAACCCCAGCCGGCCACGGCGCCGACGCGCCGCGGAAGTTGCCACAGAGCCACCAGGAGGATGAGCATGGCCGCGGCGACGCTCCGGGCGGCCGCCCCGGACAGGGAGTTGGCGCGGGTGGCCTGCTGGCCCCCGCTGACAGCCGTCACGGGCCCGGTGGTGAGGCCGGATTCAGCGAGCCTTTTGCGCGCTGCTCCGGCGATGCTGTCCTTGCCGGTCAGCCGCCAGTCGATGCTGATGACCCCGGTGTCACGCGTGCTGGTCCGCTCGTCCCAGACGACGGCGGCGATGCGGGCGAACTCAGTGGAGGTGGCAGCGTCCAGGGTCTGGTCCCACCAGGGCGCCTTAATGTCAGCTTCCGCGGCGCCGCCCGTGGCAGGGCTGTAGAAGGCTGCCGTTTGAAGGAGCATGGGCTTCTTGCGCCCGGCGGCGTAGGCAGCGTAGAAATCCTCATTGCCGGACCGGGTCAGCATCGCGGACAACTCGCCATCGGCGGGAACGGTATTGACGGCGGAGTTGCCGCCGCTGTCATCGTGGTAAGCCGTCAGCCCCACCCACTCCACCACGTCATCGCCGGGGTAGTACGGCGCGTAAGCTTCATCTGCACCGTTCCAGCTTCCGTCACCGTTGGTGTCCAGCAAGGCGAAACCCCCGGTCCCGGCGGCGGGGGCGTTCGGGTGGCGTTCGAACGGGTAGTCCCGCCCCAGGTAGGGCTGCCACACCATCACCGTGCCGGCGTCGTCCGCGGTTTTGAACGCCGCGGCAACGTTGCGGAATGCTGCTTTGTAGGCGGCCGGCTGCTGGCCCCACTCCACCCAGCTTGAGTTCATGTCCGGGGCGAAGCGGATCAGGATGGTGCCTTTGAAGTTGGCAGCCAGTTCCCCCACCTTGGCCGCGAAGGCTTTGGCGGCAGCCGGGTCCACCTGGTCCAGCGCGGCGGCGGGCCGCACGGTGAGCATGGCGTGGGAACCTTGGCCGCCGGCCTGGCCCAGGTACTCCCGGATGTCCTGTTCCTCGCCGGGCCGCACGGGGAGGGAGATCTCGTGCCCCAGCAGCGCCGGTGAGGCCCCCAGCCGCTCGGCAAAACCCTGGGCGGAGTCCTCGCCCCACTCCAGGACCGCCCCCAGCAGGGGCTTGCCCTCCGCCGGTTCAGGCTCGGCGGCGTGGACGGCACCCGCAGGTACCAGGCTGATCAGAAGGACGAGGGCCGCGAGGAGCGCCGCGAACAGCGGGCGGCGCCCGCGGACGTCCGACGGCGGCACGCGCCAAAGTGCGGTGGCTGTTGGCATGCTCGTGTGAACCTTCCCCCCCGGACGGTTATGTAATGGGGGGCCTGCCCCCGGTTGACTCTACCGGTCATGGAACCGCGGTTCGGTTACGGAACATGACGACGGCGGCGGTGCGGCGGGGCGGGCCGGGTGTTACGTTTTTGGGGAGTAATGAGAACCGGCGCCAAGCCCTGACTGGCCGGTCGGCAACCCTCCTATCGCGGCGGGGTGCCTCAGGTGAATACTCGGCATATCGACCCATTCGAGCTGCAAGCGTGAAAGAAGGAGATCCGTCGTGTCCGACGTCCCTGTTCCTGAAGAAAAACTTTCGTACCGGCTCATCACCGGCCCGGACGACCGCACGTTCTGTGAGCGGATTTCCACCGCCCTGGCCGAGGGTTATGTCCTGCACGGCAGCCCGGCTGCCACGTTCAACGGCAACGCCGTGATCGTTGCCCAGGCACTCATCCTGCCGGCTGCCATCGCCAGTGCGGATGCCGCCGTCGCCACCGCCGTGGAAGACCTCGAGGCGGGCGACGATCTCGAGTTCGACGGCGAGGGCCACGCATGAGCTACGCCGGAGACCTCACACCGCAGGAAGCGTGGACCAAGCTGGAGCAGGGCGCCATCCTGGTGGATGTCCGCACGGAAGGCGAATGGGCGCACATCGGCATCCCGGTCACCGAATCCGCGAACGAAAAGCACAACGATCCCCTGTTCCTTCCCTGGACGTTTGCCGGCGGCATTCCGAACCCGGACTTCATCGCCCGCCTCACCGAGCAGGCGCCGGAGGACAGCGGTACCGAACTGGTGTTCCTCTGCCGCTCAGGCCAGCGCTCCATCGCCGCCGCCACCGCCGCGACGCAAGCGGGGTTCACCTCGTACAACGTCCTGGAAGGCTTCGAAGGCGAGCCGGACCGGCACGGCGAGCGCAAGGTTAACGGTTGGAAGAACCGCGGCCTGCCCACCAACCTGGGAAGCAAGTAAGTGGCCTTCAACGACGACGCTTCCGGCTGGAGCCCCGACACCCAGGCGGTCCGCGGCGGGCTCGACCGCACGCAGTTCCAGGAAACCACCGAGCCGATCTTCCTGAACTCGGGCTTCGTTTACGAGTCCGCTGCCGCCGCCGAGCGGGCGTTCACCGGCGAGGACGAACGGTTTGTCTACTCCCGCTATGGCAACCCGACGGTGGCGACTTTCCAGGAACGCCTCCGCCTGCTCGAAGGCACCGAGGCATGCTTCGCCACGGCGTCGGGCATGTCAGCGGTGTTCACCGCCCTGGGTGCCCTGCTGGGTGCCGGTGACCGGGTGGTTGCCGCGCGCTCGCTGTTCGGCTCCTGCTTTGTGATCCTGAACGAAATCCTTCCCCGCTGGGGCGTGGAGACGGTATTTGTGGACGGCCCGGACCTGGGCCAGTGGCGCGAAGCCCTGTCAGAGCCCACCACAGCCGTGTTTTTCGAATCGCCGTCCAATCCGATGCAGGAAATCGTGGACATCGCCGCGGTCAGCGAACTGGCGCACGCCGCGGGAGCCACAGTGGTGGTGGACAACGTCTTTGCCACTCCCCTGCTGCAACGTTGCGGGCAGTTCGGCGCAGACGTGATTGTGTACTCGGGCACCAAACACATCGACGGCCAAGGCAGGGTCATGGGCGGGGCCATCCTGGGGACGGCGGAATTCATCAACGGGCCGGTCAAGCAGCTGATGCGCCACACCGGCCCGGCGCTGTCCTCGTTCAACGCGTGGGTCCTCACCAAAGGCCTTGAGACCATGGCCCTGCGCGTGAACCACTCGTCCGCATCGGCGCTGCGGCTGGCCGAATGGCTTGAGCAGCAACCGGCCGTCAGCTGGGTCAAGTATCCGCTGCTGAAATCGCACCCGCAGTATGAGCTGGCCGCCAAGCAGATGAAGGCCGGTGGCACCGTCCTCACCCTGGAACTTGCCGCGACCGGGGGGTGCTCCGGCAAAGAGGCTGCCTTTGCGCTGCTGGACGCGCTGCGGATCATCGACATCTCCAACAACCTCGGCGATGCGAAGTCCCTCATCACCCATCCGGCCACCACCACCCACCGCGCCATGGGGCCGGAAGGGCGCGCCGCCATCGGGCTCAGCGACGGCGTGGTGCGCCTGTCAGTTGGACTCGAGGACGTGGACGACCTCATCGGCGACCTCGAACAGGCGCTCAAGCAGGTCTAGTGGGAGGGCTGGCGTCAGGCTCCGGGCTGGCGGAGCTGCCTGGACGCCGCCGCCCGCACCGCGGCGGTGAGCTGGTTGAGCACCGGGGAGTCGATCTTCCAGCGCTGCCAATACAGGGACACGTCAACCGGGTCTTCTGCTGCCAGTTCCACGAGATCCCCGCTTCTGAGGTCGGCCAGGCATTCCTGCTCAGGCAGCAGTCCCCAGCCCAGCCCCAGCCGGATGGCCTGCGCGAATTCGGCCGACGACGGCACATAGTGCCGCGGCGCCGCCAAGTCAGTGCCGGTCAGCGAGCGGAAGAATCCGGTCTGCAGATCGTCCTTGCGGTCGAAATCCACTACCGGTGACTGACTGCCGGCCACCAGTTGGGGCCCACCCGGCCACCAGCGCCGCACGTAAGCCAGGCTGGCCACCGCACGGTACCGCAGCGAACCGAGGGGTTCCACGCTGCAGCCCGGGACCGGCTCCGGCGTTGCGGTCACGGCTGCCATCACCGCGCCGGTGCGCAATTGCCGGGTGGAATGCTGTTCGTCCTCCCGCCGGATTTCAAAACAAACGCCAAGGTCCGCCGGGAGACCCGCCAGCGCCGGCAGGAACCAGGTGGACAGCGAATCGGCATTCACCACCAGCGGGATGGGCGCGCTCGGCGCGCTTTGGCCGCCGCCCAACTCCTGGCGCGCATCCCACTCCAGCTGCCTGACCTGCAGAGCGAACCGCAGGACTGCCTCGCCGGCGGTGGTCGGCCGGACAGGGCTGGTGCGCTGCAGCAGGATCTGCCCGGCCGCATCCTCCATCGCTTTCAGCCGCTGGGAAATGGCCGACGGCGTGACGTACAGGCTGCGGGCGGCCGCTTCCAGGGTGCCCTCCTCCACCACTGCGGCGAAGGTCCGGAGCTGCTCCAGTTGAAACGCCTTCATTAGCTTTCCTTAATACTCGTAAGAATATTTAGCTGGAGTAATTGTAGGCTTCGCCTTAGCTTGGAACATATGGACTTCACAGGACTGCTGACCCCCGCTGCTCTGGGCTTCGGCACCGGACTTGCCCTCATCGTGGCCATCGGCAGCCAGAACGCCTTTGTCTTGCGGCAGGGTATCCGGGGTGAGTACGTGGCCGCTGTCGTCCTCGTCTGCAGCGTCTCGGATGCGATCCTCATCGCCGCCGGCATTGCAGGGGTGGGTGCCTTGCTGCAGGCGAATCCGGTGATCGTGAGCGTGGTCCGGTTCGCCGGAGCGGCGTTCCTGGTGGCCTACGGCGTCATGGCGGCACGCCGGGCCTTGCGCCCCGGTGCCCTGACCGCGTCCGGCCGGCAGCCCGCCGTCGGCCTCGGTGCCGCCCTCAGCACCGTACTGGCCCTGACCTGGCTCAACCCGCACGTCTACCTGGACACTGTCCTGCTGCTGGGATCCGTTGCCGACCAGCAAGCGCAGGACTTGCGGTGGTGGTTCGGCGCCGGTGCAATCGCAGCCAGTGTGGCCTGGTTCAGCGCGCTAGGATTCGGGGCCCGCGCCTTGCGGCCTTTCTTCGCGCGGCCCTCCTCCTGGCGAATTCTCGACGGCCTTGTTGCAGCCGTGATGCTGACGCTGGGGATACGGCTGGCCATCGGCGGCTGACCGTCGGGCGAACTACCGGCGGGCAGCCAACGCCGCAGCGAGGGAGGAAGCCGAGGCGGTGCTGCTGTCGATCCGCCAGTCGGTCTCCTTGTTGAAGTCGAACCAGACGAAGCCGGACACGTCCGCCTGCGTCCGCAGGTAGGAAACCAAGGCGGTGTTCCAGTCCGGTTTGCTGCCGCCGGCCTCGGTGCTGGCCGTTTCGGTAATGATGATGGGCTTGCCCGGAGCGATGGTCCGCAGCTGGGCCAGGTAGGGCCCGAATAACGTGGCCGGCAGCTGCCAGGAGCTCCACGCCTGAGTGGTCCCCCAGTTGTAAGCATCCAGGCCCACCGTATCCACGTAAGCATCGCCGGGATACAGGAGGGCCGGGTCTACGGATCCGCCGCCGTTGGGTGCCCAGACCCAGTTGACGTTGGCGGCCCCTGCGGCGCTCACCAGGCTGTGCACGTGACGCCAGGCGGAGACATAGTCCCCGGGCTGGTTCCCGTTGGCCGCCTCACACCACGGGTACCAGTTGCCGTTCATCTCATGGGCGAACCGGAGCATCAGCGGCTTGCCCCAGGCGGCAAGGGCGGCACCCCACTGGCTGATGTAGGGGTCGAAGTCCCCCGCGGCGATTCGGGCGAGCGTATAGGCCGGCTGGTTCACGCCGTTTCCTGCGATCCACGGCTCCCACGTGACGAGCGGTGCCGCGCCGCGGTTCGCCACGGAGTCCAGTTCCGCCACGGGCGGGGCCTGACTGAAATCCTTGTAGGACAACACGATGCCGGGGCTCTCCCCGACCAGTGTTGCGCCGGCGTCGAGTTCCGTTCCCGCCGATGCTCCCCCGGGGGTGGCGACGCCGAAGCGGAGGAACGCCGCACTGACGGGCGGGATGCCGGTAAGGACCGTGAGGGCGGTGGTCAGCGAGTTCTTACCGACAGTCACTGTCAGGACCATCTGGCCTCGAGACGCCGCACCGATGGTGGCCTGCGCGCTGAACGATCCGGACTTGGTGGTCTGGAAACTGACGGTCGCAGCGGCGCCGGTGATGGTGCCCGCGGACGACCGCGGAAATCCGGATCCGGAAACGGTGACCATGGTGCCGGCAGGCCCGGAAGCCGGGGTGAGGGTAACTGCGGGCGCAGGGGCTGCAGTGGCGGCTGTCGCGCTGAGCCCGGCGCTCACAGCGGCCAGCCCGATTCCGAGCATGGCGCTACGCCGCGTCAGGTATTCCATGTGTCCCCTCATGTTCCGTACGCAGGTAATTCCTTGCGTGCAGTGACGCACGCTCGGCCTATCGTAGCTAGCCCACTGAACAAAGGGAATGACCGGACATGCTGCTGAACAGGTCAGACCTGGCGCACCCGCAATAAATCGGGCGCGTCATCAACCTCGGCGAGCCCGGACGTACCGCGCATGGTGACGCCCACGGCGTGGGCAACAACGGCGCCCAGCCCGCCGTCGTCGGGCGCTGCTTCAGCCGCGGCGTCCCGGACGCGGCGCTGCTCGGCGGACCCGGTGCCACGGGAAATGATGTCCTCCACGCCTTGCCTGGCAAGGGACAATTCCCCCTGTTCGGCGAGCACAGGCGCCAGATAATCCACGAGGGCACGGACGACATCCACGGCGGGGGCAGGCCGGAAGGTGCCGAAGTCCAGCAGCTCGCCGCCCAGGCCACTGCTGCTTGCCTGCCAGGCCGCCATTCGGAGCAGCACGGTGGGCACGGGCGCCGGCTCCACGCCCTCCCGCCACTCCCGGCTGGCCGTCTCCACCAGGGCCCGCACCAGCACGGCGATCAGGGCGGCGTCCTCCGCCCGGAGGCAGACATCGGCCACCCGGACCTCAACGGTGGGATGGTTGCGCGAAAGACGCGCGTCGAAGTAGATCATGCCTTCGTCCAACATCACCCCGCTGTCCAGCAGTCGCGTCACCACCCGCCGGTATTGGGAATATGTGCCGAAGATGGCCGACGGACCCGACGTTGGCCAGCGGTTCCAGGCCTGGGTGCGGTAGCTTGCGAATCCTGTGTGCATCCCCATCCAGAAAGGAGAGTTGGCACTCAGTGCGGTGAGGACGGCCAGCTTGTCCCTGATCCGGTCCAGCACGGCCACGCCCTCGTCCTCGGACTCAATGGACGTATGGACGTGGAAGCCGCAGGTCAGCTGTTCCTGGGCAGTCAGGCCAAAGCGCTCCAGCATCCGCGCATACCGCGGGTCCGGGGTGGTGTGGCTCGCCAACCCGAACGGCGACGTGGCGAGCGCCGCAACCCGCGCACCGAATTTACGTGCCGCCTGGTCCGCAAGCAGGCGGCCCGCGCGGATCTGCGGGAGGAGCTCCGAATACTCGAGGCACGGACGCGTCTGCGTCTCGATCTGCTCAAGCTTCAGCTCCGCACTCAAGCCCATTTCGTCGTCGTCGTTCGCGGTCTTGTGCCGGGTCTTCTGCGCGCGCGGCTCCTCCGGGGCGTCGTCAGCCGCCATCCGATGCCCCGCGAGCAGGGCGTCAGCCAAGGCAAGGGGCTGCCCCGACTCCGGATCCACGATCAGGAGCTCTTCCTCGACGCCGAAAGTTCGCATGGTTATATTGTGCGTCACCCGGCCGGGCGTGCGGCAGCCCGGTCCGGGTAGCGGGCCGGTTCGAGAGGGGCCGCGGCCGGCCCCGACGGGTTCTGCGCCATCATTCCGCCGGGCTGGGCGGCAGGCCCTGTAATGGTGCGGGCTGAACACCGGCTGAACACCGGCTGGCACGAATGATGGCGCAGAATCCAACGCCCCACTATTCCCCCACAGCCCGGGTTGTCCACATGCAGCCATTCAACCGTCAGCACCAAACCCAAACCGTGGCTAGCTCAATCCATGGACCCCTTGGATTTTTTGACATCCCTCGGCGGCGTGGCCCGGGTTGGCACCCTGCGACGGGAAGGCTACTCGGACCGGGCCGTTCGGAACCTGGCAAAAGCCGGCGCAACGCAACCCCGTAAAGGTGTTTGGGCGTTACCCGGTGCGGACGCGCAGTTCCTCCAGGCCATCGTCAGCGATTCACTGGTCACGTGCGCATCCGGCGCGTCCCACTACGGACTCTGGCTCAAGGACAAGCCGCGCCGCCTCCATCTGGCCGCCAAACATCGACGCGGCCGGCATACCCCCAAGCACGGCCGTCTCCGGTTCGCAGCGGACCAGCGGCTGCCCATCGCCAGTCTCGAGGACACCGTCATTCACGGCCTAACGTGTCTGGCCGAAGTGGACGCGATAGCCATGGCACAGTCGGCGATGGCTATGCATGGCTTACCCCGGGCCGCCCTGGAAGCAGAGCTAACCGCGAAGTACTATGGCCCGGCGCGGAGGAGGCTGGCAAAGGCGGACGGATTGTCCGAGTCTGTCCCGGAAATCAGCGCCCGCCTGCTGTTCGAATCTGCCGGGCTCCCGTTCAGCAGGCAGGTGCAGATTGCCGGCGTTGGACGCGTGGACTTCCTGATCGACGGCTGGCTCATTGTGGAAATCAACGGCTTCAAATTTCACAGTTCCCGAGCCGCCTGGCGGAAGGACATGACCCGGTCCAACGTGGCGCAGACGCAGGGCTACCCGGTCCTCAGCTACGCCCCGGAACAGATCTGGAACAGCCCGGACATGGTCTTGCAGGAAATCCAGGCCGTCCTGAAGCGCGGCCGGCTCCTCCTATGACGGGTTCTGCTCAACCATCCGGCTGGAGCCTGACCGCAGCACCGTGATCCCACGGGCCGGAGTCGTGTTGTGGCCGGATGATGGTGCAGAACCCGCCGGCACGCCCCAGAACCCGCCGGCCCCGGCCCAAACCCAGTCCCAAACCCCTGGCGACTAGTCCTGGAAATACTCCACCTTGGCGCCGATGGTGTTCAGCCGCTCGGCCAGGTCCTCGTAACCGCGCTCGATCACGTAGATGTTCCGCAGCTCCGAGACTCCCCGCGCCGCGAGCATGGCCAGCAGCAGGCAGGCGGCCGGACGGAGAGCCGGCGGGCAGCCCACCTCCGCGGCGCGCCACTTGGTGGGACCGTTGACGTAGATCCGGTGCGGGTCCAGCAGCTGCACCTGGGCGCCGAGCCGGTTCAGTTCCGTCAGGTAGATGGCCCGGTTCTCGTAGACCCAGTCGTGGATCATGGTCTGGCCGTGAGCATTGGCGGCGATGACCGCGAAGAATGGGAGGTTGTCGATGTTCAGCCCGGGGAACGGCATGGGGTGGATCTTGTCCTCCGGCGCCCGCAGCTCGGACGGCTTGGTGGTCACATCCACCAGGCGGGTCCGTCCGTTGCGCGCCATGTACTCCCCGGAGATCTCCAGTTGCTGGCCCATCTGCTCCAGCGTGGCCAGCTCGATCTCCATGAACTCGATGGGTACTCGCCGGATGGTCACCTCCGAGTTGGTGACGACGCCAGCCGTGATCAGGCTCATGGCTTCAATCGGATCCTCGGACGGGAAGTATTCGATATCGGCGTTTACTCGCGGCTGCCCTGTGATCTTCAGGGTGGTGGTGCCCACGCCGTCGATCTGCACGCCGAGCATCTCCAGGTAGAAGCAGAGGTCCTGGACCATGTAGTTGGGGCTGGCGTTGCGGATGACTGTGGTTCCCCGGCGGTGAGCCGCCGCCATGATGGCGTTCTCGGTCACGGTGTCCCCGCGCTCGGTCAGCACGAACGAGCGGTTCCGGCTGTCCGGCTCCGGAGCGTGCACAGCGTAAAAGCCCGCGGTGGCTTCCACGGTGAGGCCGAACTGGCGCAGCGCCTGCATGTGCGGTTCCACCGTTCGGGTGCCCAGGTCGCAGCCGCCTGCATACGGGAGGCGGTACTCGGAGCTCTCATCCAAGAGGGGGCCCAGGAGCATGATGACACTGCGGGTGCGGCGTGCAGCGTCCACATCCATGGACGCCAGGTCCAGCACTTCGGGGCGGCGCAGTTGGAGATCGGTGTCGTTGAGCCAGGTGCACTCGACGCCGATGCTGGTCAGCACCTCCACGATCCGGTTGACCTCTTCGATCCGGGCGAGCCGCCGCAGCACGGTGGTGCCACGGTTGATCAGGCTGGCGCAGAGAAGGGCCACGCCGGCGTTCTTGCTGCTGTTGACATCCACCGCCCCGGACAGGGTCCGGCCGCCTTCGATTCGCAGGTGTGTCATCTGCGGTTTGCCCACCTTGACGATGCTTCGCTCGAAGATCGTTTCAAGCCGCTGGATCATCCTGAGGCTGAGGTTCTGTTTGCCCTGCTCCATGCGGGTGATGGCGCTTTGGCTGGTTCCCAGCGCTTCGGCCAACTGGCCTTGGGTCCAGCCCTTTTCTATCCGGGCGTCCTTGAGCGTAGCGGCGATGTGCTCGGCAGTTTCCTGAGTCATAGCAAAAAAATATCACGGATGAGTTATGGAGGGGCTATTTCATGGCGCGGCACACATGATTACCCGAAAGATACCCGCTTCATGCGATATCTTGGGCGCTGGCGTCAAGGTTCAGAAAGCGCCTTGGCAGCCCCGTTTACCGCCAAACGAAGTTCCAGGTCCCCATTTGCTCCGCGGCAACCACGGCCGCCGCAGCGATCAGCACGCCACCCAGCACCACCCAGATGTCCAGCAGCGAGTAGGTGGATTCCCGGGCCCACGTGCGCTGACCGGTGCCAAATCCGCGTGCTTCCATGGTCACGGCCAGCCGGGAGGCACGCCGGATCGCCTGAACCAGCAGTCCAAAGCTCTGCCCGAGCGTGGCCCGCAGCCGCTGCAACGGGCTGCCGTGCGACCCCACGCCGCGGGCACGCCGGGCCACCCCGATGGTCTGCCATTCCTCGGCCAGGAGTCCCACCAGCCGCATCGCGGCCAACGTGCCAAGGACGAACCGGTGCGGCAGCCGGGCTTTCTGGGCCAGCGCATCGGCGAGGTCGGTGGGGTCCGTGCAGGTCATCAGCAGGATCGCCGGCAAGGCTATCGCGAGACCGCGCAGCATGAAGCCGAGCCCCAGCTGAAGGGAACCTTCGCTGATCGACCAGATCCCGACGTCGAGCAGTACAGCTCCGCTGTCCGCGGCCACAATGGCCGTGCTCCAGCCGCCCACCGCTGCCGCGATGATGAGGGGCCAGCCGCGTTGCCAGAGCAGGCGCAGCGTCAGTCCGGCGAGCGGGAAGAGCGCCAGTTCCGCGGCGAGCGCCACCGATGCGGAAACCCAGTCGATGGAGAGCGCCAGGACCACGGTGATGAGGAAGACGGCGCCGAATTTGGCCAGCGGGTTGGCGCGCGTCAGCAGGGCCTGGTTGCCGCTGAGCGTCAGGGCGTCCCTCATGCTGCCCCTGCTTCCTGACGGGCGCCGCCCCGCGAGGCCGGGCCCAGGCGCAGCTCGGTGCCGCCGAGGACTGCGGTGAATTCTTCGTCGTGGGTCACGGAGACCACGGACGTTCCGGCGTCGAGCAGTTCTGAGAGGAAGGAGGCGAGCTCGGCCCACGTGTTGGCATCCTGGCCGAACGTGGGTTCGTCCAGCACCAGCACCCGCGGGTGGGCCGCGAGGACGGTGGCCACCGACAGGCGCCGCTTTTCGCCCCCGGACAACGTGTACGGATTCGCATCCACCAGGTGTGTGAGGCGCAGCCGCTCCAGGAGTTCGTCCACGCGTTCCTCCCCGTACCCCAGGTGACGCGGACCAAACATCAGCTCGTCCAGCACCCGGCCGGTGACGAACTGGTGCTCGGGTTCCTGGAACACGGTGCCGATCCGGGAAATCAGCTCTTTGGCCTTCCATTTGTAAGGGTCTATCCCGGCACCTTGGGAAAGCTCGACGGCGGCGGACACCGTTCCCTCCACCGGCGCCAGGAGTCCGGCAAGCGTCAGCGCGAACGTCGATTTTCCGGCGCCGTTGGGGCCGGTGATGGTCAGGGCCTGGCCGGCGCGGACCTGGGCCGTGATGCCCGTTTGCACAGGCACCGGCGGGATGGTGCGGAAGCCCCGGCGGCGTGGCCGCTCACGGGACACGGCAAGCCGCTCGGCCGCCAGCAGCAAATCGCCGAAGTCAGCAGAACTACCACCGGATGTGCCGGCACGCGGACGGGTCTCGGGAACGTATCCCGGCACCCACACACCGGCGCGGATCAGTATGCTGCGTGCCTCGGCGAGCACCCGGTCCGGCGGCCCGTCCAGGAGCACGCCGGAGGTGCTGCCCGGGATGCCATCGGCCGCCCCGGCAGCCGAGCCCGGTTGCAGCACCACGATCCGGTCCACCAGGTCTTTCCAGACGGACACGCGGTGTTCCACCACCACCAGGGTGGCGCCGGTCTTGTCGAGGCAGCGGGCAACGGCGTCCCGGACTTCCAGGACACCGGCGGGATCGAGGTTTGCGGTCGGTTCGTCCAGCAGGATCAGCCCGGGCCGCATCGCGAGGATGCCGGCCAGCGCCAGCCGCTGCTTTTGGCCGCCGGACAGGGCCGACGTCGGGTGGTCCAGCGGGAGCCCCGCGGCGTCTGGTCCCGCCGCGCCCGGGACTCCGGCCGCACTGTCCGGGCGCCCGGCACTACGCAGCCCGACGTCGTCGAGCGCTTCCTCCACCCGCCGCCAGATCTCATCCCGCGGCACTGCCAGGTTCTCCGCGCCAAAGGCGACGTCGTCGCCCAGCCGGGAGAGGACCACCTGCGTTTCAGGATCCTGCTGCATCAGTCCGGCCCGGCCGCGCTGGCCGCGCGGCGCAACGCCGTCGATCAGCAGCGTGCCGGTCTCGTCGGCGTCGTCCGCTTCGTCACCCAGCACCCCGGCGAGCGCGTGCAGCAGCGTTGATTTGCCGGCGCCCGAGGGGCCCAGCAGCAGCACCCGCTCTCCGGGCGCGATGTCCAGGTCGAGCCCCTGGACGGCTGGTACGGCGCGGCCGGCGTGCCGCCAGCCCCAGCCACGGGCGGACACCGCTGCGGGGCGCACAGCGGAAACGCCGGCGTCGGAAGCGGCCATCAGTTGAAGACGGGCTCCGAGGATGCCTTCCGCGATGCGAAGGAGCTCAGCACACCCGTCTTCGCCAGGCCGCGGGTGGCGAGCCAGGAAACGGCGCCCGCGATCACGGCACCCGAGATCGCGCAGAAGACAATGTAAGCGGCTTTATCGCCGGCCTCATAGGCGATGTTCCAGCCCCACGGGAGGAAGGAATCGTTCAGGCCGCAGAAAAGTCCTGCCCCGGCACCGGCCAGCAGGGCGGTCGGAAGGTTGAACTTCTTGTAGGCGAAGGCGGCGAACACCAGTTCCGCGCCGAGGCCCTGCAGGATGCCGGAGATCAGCACGGTGGTGCCGTACTGCGAACCCATCATGAGCTCACCGGTGGCGGCCACGGCTTCGCAGAACAGTGCGGCGCCCGGTTTCCTGATGATGAGCATGCCCAGCACTGCCGGAATCATCCAGCCGCCGGCGATGAGGCCGGTCAGGGGCGGGTATGTCGCGTTCATCGGTGTGGAGACCAGCGCCGCACCCTGGTCCCATGCCCAGAAGATAACGCCGCCCGCAATGGCGATCAGAGCCGCCACTACAATGTCCACAACGCGCCAGCTATAGCTGGCTTTTTTGATTCCTACTGTTGTCATGTCAACCTCCTGAGGTACAGGAGGGGAGGGTGTTCTCGGTTGCCGCGCGGCCTGCGCCGTCCGGATCCGGACACTCTGAGAAGCTCGACTCCCTTGCGCCGGTACTAACCGGATCAGGTTCGAGGGTCTGCGGCTGTCCGCACTCTCAGCGCCCATCCACCGGCTGCATGACTGCAGTGCCCGACGGCGGCGCTCCCCTGTCGTAATTAATTCTGCCCTGATGGGCGTGACCCAGTTTACACCGCTGTAGGGGTAGATTGTGGGCCATGACTGCCGAACGATCCGATGTGACAGCGTTCGATCCCGATTCCGACGAGAACCAGCCGCCGGGGGCGCTCGAAGCCCTGATTGCACGAATCGACGCCGAGATCAGCGAGCTCCAGTTCCCGCGGTTCACGAAGGACGATTCCCTCAGCCTCGGGCTGCTGCTGGTGGAGCTCGGCAAGACCAGGAAGCTGCCCATCGCCATCGACATCACCAAGGGTGACCAGGTCCTGTTCCATGTTGCTTTGGACGGCGCCACCCCCAACAACGAACACTGGGTCCGGGCGAAGCAGCGCACCGCCGCCCGATACGAGATCCCTTCGCTGTTGGTGGGCTTGCGCGCCCGGCTGCGGGGCGGCCGGATCGAAGACCAGGGCTGGTATGACGAATCGGTCTATGCGGCCCACGGCGGGTGCTTCCCGGTTTACGTCACCGGTGTGGGCGCCGTGGCCACGGTGACCGTTTCGGGGCTGCCGCAGATGCAGGACCATGACCTCGTGGTGGAGGCCCTCCGGGAAATTCTGGGGTCCCTGCGCCCGGACTAGTGCTTGCCTTGTGCTGGCTGGCGGCCGGATCGCGTTAGGCTAAAGGCAGTCCCCGTCCCGGTCACAAGGAGTTCAAACCATGAACGTGCTCATCAAGCTGCTCGGCACCGGAATCAGCATCGGCGCCGGGTTTGTCGGCACTAAGCTGGTCAACGCCGTGTGGGAAAAGTCCACCGGCAACAAGGCACCCACGGGCAAGCACGAAGACACCCCCACGAGCCTTCGTTCGGCACTGACCTTCGCGCTGATCTCAGCCTCGGTCAGCACCATCATCCAGGTCCTCGCCAACCGCGGCACGCAGCGGGCCATCACCCGTTTCGCCAAGACCCAGGACATCGTCTAGCGAGTTTTTGTCCAGATAACGGCCGCTGTGCAGTCACCAGGCGGCATTATCTGGACAAAAACTCTTAGCCGTCGGACGCTTCGTCACGGGCGGATTTGGCCGCCTTCTGGACCACGGCCTCCAGATCATCGGAGCTGAGCAGCTCGCGGTGCATGTGCTTGGTGCGGTAGCCGGAGCGGCCCACCATGTGCGCGGACACCGGCACGGTCAGCAGCTGGAAAATCCAGGCCACCAGCAGCACCGGCCACACCCACCACGTCCGCATCTGCAGGCCGATGGCCGCCAGGAGCAGGAACAGCCCCAGCACCTGCGGTTTGGTGGCGGCGTGCATGCGGCTCAGCAGGTCAGGGAAACGGAGCAGGCCGACGGCGGCTGCCAGGGACATCAGTGCGCCCGCCACCAGGAACACCGCCGTCACGGTGTCAATCACGTTATCCACCAGGCTCGCGTCAGGACTCATGGGTGTGCTCCCGCCGGTCGGCCACGAAGCGCGCCACTGTTACGGAGCCGATGAAGCCGACTACGGACAGCGCCACGAGCAGCATCAGGTTGTTCAGGTGCCGGTTGACTGCCATGTCGATGCACAGCGCCGCGCCGAGGATGGCCAGCAGGACGTCGGAGGCCAGCACACGGTCCAGCAGCGACGGGCCCCGGGCGATCCGGATGATGGCACCGGCCGCGGCCAGTGAAAGAATGACTGCCGTGACAGCCAGGACAATCTGCATCATGCCGGGTTCTCCTGCCGCACTACTTCGAGTTCTTCCTTGCTGCCCATGATGCGGATCAGCCCGGCTTCGATGGAGCGGACCTCCTTGCGCAGGTTCTCCACATCCTCGGCAGTGCTGATATTGAGCGCGTGGAGATAGAGGGTGGACGTTGAACGGTCCACTTCCACCACCAGGGAACCGGGGATCAGCGAGATCACGTGGCCCACGGCGGTGACTATCAGGTCCTGGTGGCTCCGCAGCGGGACAGCGACCACTGCGTTGATCACTTTCGGTCCGCGGACGGCCGCCAAGTACATGACTTCGATGCTCGCTGCCGCCACCCGGGCGAGGAACCGCAGGACGAAAGGCACGGCGTGCAGGATGTTGAACCTGCCGCTGAGTTCCACCGGCGGCAGGTAGAACATCCGGGCTACCAGCACGGCCAGCAGGGCGCCGAAAAGCAGGTTGCCTGGACTGAAGTCCTGCCAGAGCGCACCCCAGACGATCACCAGCCACACCAGCAGGGGAATCTCCTGGCGCAGGGATATCCGGCGGCGGCTCATTCGCCCCCACCCGCTTTCAGCGCCAGGGCTGGAACTTGGGTGTCCTCACCGAGCACGGCCTGGATGTACGAGGACCTGTCCAGCATCTCCTGGGCCGCCTGGTCCGCGACCTTGAACAGCGGGCCGGCGAAGACTGTGAGGGCGACCCCAAGCACCACCAGGCCGAGGGTTGATCCCACCATGGTCCGGGGCAGTAGGGTCACGCTGTCACGCCCGGCCCGGCGGCCGGTGGCCGATTCCTCGGGCGCGGCCAGCAGGACGGGGTCTGGATGCTCGGCGTCCGACGGTTTGCGCCAGAACGCACGGTTCCATACCCTCGCCACGGCCAGGAGTGTCAGCAGGCTGGTCACCACGCCGCCGATCACCAGCGCATAGGCGAGCGGAGTCCCCAGTTCAATACCGGCCTGGATCAGGCCTACTTTGCCCAGGAACCCGGAGAACGGCGGGATTCCGGCCAGGTTCATTGCGGGCACAAAGAACAGGAGCGCCAGCAGGGGCGAAAGCTTGGCCAGGCCTGCCAGCCGGTCCACGGAGGAACTGCCGCCGCGGCGTTCGATCAGGCCCGTGACAAGGAAGAGGCTGGTCTGGATGGTGATGTGGTGCGCCACATAGAACACGGCGGCGGCCAGTCCGGCCACGGAGGACATGGCCAGTCCGAACACCATGTAGCCGATATGGCTCACCAGGGTAAAGGACAGCAGACGTTTAATGTCACTCTGGGCCAGGGCGCCGAGTATTCCCACCACCATGGTCAGCAGCGCCACCACCATCAAGGGAGTGTTCAGGCTATCGCCGGGAAACAGCAGGGTTTCGGTGCGGACCATCGCGTACACGCCCACTTTGGTCAACAGGCCGGCGAAGACAGCGGTGACCGGGGCGGGCGCGGTGGGGTAGGAGTCAGGCAGCCAGAACGACAGCGGGAACACTGCCGCCTTGATGCCGAAGGCCACCAGGAGCATCACATGCAGCAGCGTCTGTGTTCCTTCGTCCAGGTCCGCGAGCTTGATGGCAAGGTCTGCCATGTTCACCGTCCCGGTGGCCCCGTAGACCATCGCGATGGAGATCAGGAACAGGACCGAGGACACCACGGAGACCACCACATAGGTGACGCCGGCGCGGATGCGCGGCCCCGTACCGCCCAGGGTCATCAGGACATAACTCGCGGTCAGGAGGATCTCGAAGCCGACGTACAGGTTGAAGAGGTCCCCGGACAGGAAGGCGTTGGACACCCCGGCCACGAGGATCAGGAACGTGGGGTGGAAGATCGATACCGGTGCGTCGCGGTCGCCGTCGGCCATGCCCTGCCCGGTGGCGTAGATCAGCACGGCCAGGCTGACGGCGGAAGAGACCACCAGCATGAGGGAGGAGAACTGGTCCACCACCATCGTGATGCCCCAGGGCGGCAGCCAGCCACCGATATTCACGGCGGCCGTCCCGCCCTCCCACACTGAGGCGAGCAGGAAGCACTCCAGCAGGAGCGTCATGGACAGCACGGCAATGCTTACCCCGCGCTGCGCCCGGGCATGCCGGAACAACAGGAAGGCCAGGGCGGCACCGAAGATGGGAAAGAGGACGGCGAGCGGGGCAAAGCTTGCGATGTTCACTTCACACCTCCTTCGGGGCCGAGATCTACATTCCGTGAGCCGGGTTGCTCCTCGGCGGCGGCGTCCACGACCGGAATCGTCCTGGCGCCGGCGATGATGTGCTCCCCGGACTCTGCATGATCTGCATGATCCGAAATACCGCTGCCATCGCTGCCCAGCATCGTCAGGGGAAACTCCGACGTCTCGGCCGGTATCGGTGCGTCGTCCTCGGCATCGAACCTAGGGGTCGCGGCGACGCGGCGGTCTTCGACGTCGTCCTGGATCTCGTCCTGGCGTGCCAGCACCCAGGTGCGGTAAATGATGCCGAGCATAAAGGCGGTGACGGCGAACGAGATCACGATCGAGGTGAGGATGAGGGCCTGTGGGAGCGGATCGGCGTATTCGTTGGCACCGGTGTCCTTGTTGAAGAACGGCGCCAGTCCGGCATAGCCGCCCGTGGTCAGGATCAGCAGGTTGGTGGCGTTGGTCAGGAGCATCAGCCCCAGCAGCACCCGGGTGAGGCTGCGTTCCAGGATCAGGTAGATGCCGCACGCGTACAGCGCGCCCATCACAATCAGCAGGGTCAGGTTGACGCTCATCCTTGGCCCTTCACGGTGGATTCGGTGGACAGAGCCATGGGCTCGTGCCCGTCGGCGGATACGGCGCCGGCCATCACGTCCTCAACAAGGGAGTCCGGTGCCGGTTCGGCCTGGTGTTCATCAAAATGTTCGTCGATCTCGGAACCCAGGCTGCGCAGCACGTCCAGCACGAGGCCCACCACCACGATGTACACGCCGATATCGAAGATGGTGGAGGTGACGAACTTGATGTCGCCGAACACCGGCAGCCAGAGTTCGATGATGGCGCTCTGGAAGACCTGCCCGCCCAGCAGGAGCGGCACCACACCCGAGGCTGCCGCCGTCGCGAGCCCAATCCCCAGGAGCGTACCGGCACCCATCGGAGTGGCCTCCCGCAGTTCGAAGCGGCCGCCGGCCAGGTAACGGATGGTCAGGGCCAGCCCCGCGGTGAGGCCGCCGGCGAAACCGCCGCCCGGCAGGTTGTGCCCGGCGAGGAGGAGGTACAGCGAGAAGATGATCAGCGAGTGGAAGATCAGCCGCGTGACCACCTCGAAGATGATGGAGCGCCGCTCGGGGGCCAGGGTCCGTCCGGCCACGATCCAAGCGTCCCGTGCCGAGGCGGCGAACTTGCGGCTGATGGCCAGTGAGGCGGCTTCGCGCGAACCGGGATCCCCTGCGGACTGCCGTCCAACGCTGCCCTCGGCAATCGTGGAGGAAGCCCGGAGCCGGTCGCCGCGGCCGCGGACGAAGATCAGGCTGGCGACGCCCGTTGCGGCGAGGGCGAGGACCGAAATCTCCCCGAAGGTATCCCAGGCCCTGATGTCCACGAGGGTCACGTTGACGATGTTCAGTCCGCCGCCGCCCTCGTAGGCAAGCCGCGGGAATTCCAGTGACACCGGGGCCGCCACCCGGGCGCCCATGGCGTAAATGGCGGCGAAGACCATGGTGATGCCGAAGGCCGCCCCGATAATCACCCGCACCACGCGGTACCTGCCGCCGGTCCGATCGCGGAGCTCGGCCGGGAGGCTGCGCATGGCCAGGACGAAGGCCACCAGGATGATGGTTTCCACCAGCATCTGCGTCAGGGCCAGGTCCGGCGCGCCCTGAAGGGCGAACATCAGGGCAATCCCGTATCCCGTCACCGACACCATAAGCACGGCGAGGAACCGCCTGTTGGCCTTGACCGCAGCGAGCGCCCCGATCACGATCCCAGCACCCACCACCGGCTGAAGCGGTGAGAAGGGGTCGCTGAAGTACAGGTTCGTCGGGAGGGGCTTCCCCGCCAGGAGCATGGTGGTCAGCGGCAGCGCGAACGCCATGGAAAGGATCACGGAGAGGTAGAAGTACAGCGAACCACGCTGCGTGCGGCCTGTGATCCAGACCGCCACGTCATCCAGCGCGCCGATGCTCAGCTGGTAGAAGCGGTCGCCGTCGATCCAGCCGGGAACCCGGGACTGTGCCCGCTCCACGAGCGTCCGGCCGTAGTGCATGACAAAGCCCAGGGCGAACGTCAGCGCAGTCAGTCCGAGCGCCGGGGTGAGGCCGTGCCACAGCGCAAGGTGCCCTGCCTGCTCGGCGGGAGTGCCGGCGTCGGGCGCGGGGAACGCAAAGAGGGCCGCATACGGCTGAATCCAGGCATCCACAGGGGCCGGCCACATGCCGTAAACGATGGTGAGGAGGCTGAGAACTGCGGGCGCCGCCAGGAAGGAGGGCCTGACGGCCTTGAACGGTGTGGGTTCAACGCCGGGCTTGACGGCGAACGCCCCCCACATGAAACGGGCGCTATAGGCGAACGTCAGGACCGAGCCCAGGACGATGCCCACCAACACAACCGTGCTCCAGGCGTCTCCGGCCGAGGCGTGGTGGACGAACGCCTCCAGGACTGATTCCTTGGCCACAAAACCTGCCAGCAGCGGAACACCGGCCATCGACGCGGCGCCGATGCCTGCCACGATGCCGAGCGCCCGGGACGAGCGGAAGACGCCGGAGAGCTGGCGGACGTCACGCGTTCCGGACTGGTGGTCGATGATGCCCACCACCAGGAACAGGGTGGCCTTGAAGAGTCCGTGCGCCAACAGCATGGCGAGGCCGGCGAGCGCCGCATCCGGCGTCCCGAGTCCCACCACCATGGTGAGGAAGCCCAGCTGGCTGACGGTGCCATACGCGAGGATGAGCTTGATGTCAGTCTGGCGCAGTGCCCGGTAGCCGCCCACCAGCATGGTGGCCAGGCCCAGCCCCAGCACGATGGCCTGCCAGTAGGCGGTCTCGGAAAATCCCGGCGCGAGCCTGGCCACCAGGTAGATGCCCGCCTTCACCATCGCCGCGGCGTGCAGGTAGGCGCTGACGGGGGTGGGGGCTGCCATGGCTCCAGGCAGCCAGAAGTGGAAGGGAACCAGCGCGGATTTGCTGATGGCACCCACGAGGATGAGTACGACGGCGGCGGCGACGATGCCGCTGTCCGGTCCGGTTACCAGCGTGGGAGCCTGCACCATGATCGCCGAGATCCGGTACGTTCCGGCGCTGTAGCCCAGCATGATCAGTCCCACCAGCATGGCCAGGCCGCCGGCAGTGGTGACCATCAACGCCTGCAGGGCGGAGCGCCGGGCGGCAAGCCTGGTGCGGGCGAAGCCGATCAGCAGATAGGACAGGATGGTGGTGAGTTCCCAGAAGATGAACAGAAGGAGAAGATCGTCCGCCACCACCAGGCCGAACATGGCGCCTGCGAAGGCGAGCAGCTGGGCACCGAATCCGCCCAAGTCCTGGTCTTTTTTGCTGAAGTACCGGGCACAGTAGACCAGCACCAGGGCGCCCACACCCAGGACCAGCAGGGACATCACCCACGCCAGGGGATCCAGCCGGAAGGCGAATTCGAGTTTCAGCCCGGGTATCCACGGGATGAGCTCTGTAACCGCGCCGGAGCCCGAATACACGGCGCCGTGTTGGAACAGCAGCCAGATAAAGGACGCAGCAGGCACGGCTGCCAAAGCGTAGAACGCGTTACGGCCCCAGAGCCTGAACAGGAGAGGCGCCACAGCAGCCACCGTAAACTGCACGGCAAGGACTGTGATCACTGTTATCTCCGCAACGTCAGGAATTCGATTTAGCAAAAAGTTAGGGCAGGCGGTCAATCGTTAGGTTCGGTGGCCCCAGTTTACCAAGTCGTTCCGGCCGATTTCCCCGCAAAAGAGCCCGGCCGCTCGATTTTGCCGGGTGTCAGGCGTATTATGCCCGCCCTGTTCGCCACGGGCGGATACCATTCAGCGTATGAACACCGCCAGCGCTCCAGAGGCCACCCAGCCGTCATCGGAACTCGCGTCCGGAACCCAGGCCGCCGGCAAGGGCCGCGTGCTCGCCTGGGCTGCCTGGGACTGGGGCTCGGCGGCGTTCAACGCGGTGATGACCACGTTCGTCTTCACCGTCTATCTCACCTCCAGCGCCTTCGGCGACAAAGACCAGGCCTCGGCTGTCCTTGGCGGTGCGCTGGCCATTGCGGGCTTCGCCATCGCCCTGCTCGCTCCGGTGACGGGGCAGCGCTCGGACAACGGCGGGCGCCGCAAGCTGTGGCTGGGAGTCAACACGGCCGCCGTCGCCATCCTGACGGGGCTGTGTTTCTTCGTTTACCCCCGCCCGGAATTTCTGCTGCTGGGCGTCTCCCTGATCGCTTTGGGGCACGTGTTCTTTGAGTTTGCCGGCGTCAACTACAACGCCATGCTCATCCAGGTGTCCACCCCGGCAAACATCGGCAAGGTCAGCGGGTTCGGCTGGGGAATGGGCTACCTCGGCGGCATCGTGGCGCTGCTGGTGGTGCTCCAACTTTTTGTGCAGCCGAGCTTCGACTGGTTCGGCGCCTCCACGGAAGGTAGCCTGAACATCCGGCTCGTGGCCGTGTTCTCGGCCTTATGGTTTTTCATCTTTGCCCTCCCCGTGCTGTTCAGCGTCCCGGAGCTTCCGCGCCCGGCACGGGCAAAACAGCTGGGCTTCCTGGCCTCCTACGGCCTGCTGGGGCGCCGGATCAAGGCGATCCATGCCACGAGCCCCCACACGATTTACTTCCTCCTCGCCAGCGCCGTCTTCCGCGACGGCCTCGCGGCAGTCTTCACCTTCGGCGGGATCATCGCTGCCGGAACCTTCGGTTTCCAGCTGTCCCAGGTCATCTTCTTCGCCATCTTCGGCAATGTGGTGGCGGCCGTGGGGGCCGTCATCGGCGGCTTCCTGGATGACCGGGTGGGGCCCAAGGCCGTGATCATGGGCTCCCTCGTGGGCCTGCTGATGGCCGGCGCCATGATCCTCGTCCTCGGCAACGGCAGCTACGTGTTCTTCGGAACCGCCTGGGCCGGCGCCACGACATTCTGGGTCTTTGGCCTGTTCCTCTGCCTGTTCGTGGGCCCGGCGCAGTCATCCTCAAGAGCCTATTTGGCCCGGCTTGCACCCAGCGGCGAGACCGGCGAACTGTTCGGCCTGTATGCAACCACCGGCCGTGCCGTCAGCTTCCTGGCCCCCGCGCTGTTCACCCTGTGCATCACCGTGGCCACGCCCCTCGTTGCTCCCGGCCAGGCCCAGCGCTGGGGAGTCCTGGGCATCATGGTGGTCCTGCTCGCCGGCCTGCTGGTCCTGCTGCCGGTTAAGCCGCCGGGCAAGACCACCATTGCACTGGTTCCCGCCTCCTAACGGGCCCAGTTCCATCCGAGGGGGCGCACATCGCCCCGGTTTGCCGCCCTGCTTTGCTGGACGGCGCACGGACACCCGAAAACGGCCCGCGGAGACTAGGCTGGAAGGATGAACGTGGACGAAACGGACCTCCCCGGCCTGGGCCGGCGGAAGGATTTCATGACGGCTTCCGGGCGCCGCATCGGCGTCGTGGAGCTGCGCGAAGGCCAGACGGAACTTATCGTTTCCACCTGGGACGATCCTGACACCTGCCAGGCCTCCATTCCCCTGACCGGGGATGAGGCAGCCACTCTGGGCAACCTCCTGGGCGGACGGCACCTGGCCATGAAGCTGACCGAGGAACACCGGGACGTGCCCGGGATTGTGACCCGGCAGTTCTCCATTGCCCCGGATTCCCCGTTCCAGAACCAGCCCATGGGCAAAGCCTGCATTCGCACCCGCTGCGGCGTCTCGATTGTGGCGATCATGCGCGAAGGCGAGGTGCTCCCCTCGCCGGGACCCGACGTCGTACTTCACTCCGGCGATTTGCTGGTGGCGGTAGGAACGCAAGAAGGCCTCGACTCGGCGGCCGATATCCTCCGCAACGGCTGAGCGCCATGGACCCTCTGGCCCTGACCCTCATTGAACTGGGGGCCGTTGTGTTCTGCCTTGGCCTGTTGGCCAGGCTGGCCGGACGGATCGGAATGTCACCCATCCCCCTCTACCTCGTGGGTGGGCTAGCCTTCGGCGCGGGCGGGGTGGTCAAGCTTGATGGTATGCACGAATTCGCACATCTCTCGGGCGAAATCGGAGTGATCCTGCTGCTGCTTATGCTCGGATTGGAATATACGGCTGCCGAGCTTTTCACCGGTCTGCGCAGGTCCTGGCAGGCCGGTGTTCTTGACCTGGTGCTGAATTTCCTCCCGGGTGCCGGGATTGCGTTCCTGCTGGGCTGGGGTCCGGTGGGCGCCATGGTCATGGGCGGCGTCACGTATATATCCTCCTCCGGAATCGCCGCGAAGGTGATTACCGACCTCGGCCGGCTTGGTAACCGTGAAACGCCGGTGGTGCTGTCCATCCTGGTATTCGAGGACTTGGCCATGGCCGTCTACCTGCCCATCCTCACCGCCACCCTGGCGGGGGTGAGCTTCCTGGGCGGACTGACCACCGTGGGCATTTCCCTCGCCGTCGTCACCCTGGTGCTGATGGTGGCCCTGCGGCACGGCCACCACGTGTCCAGGGCGGTGCACAGCGAAAACTCCGAGGTCTTCCTGCTCAACCTGCTCGGCGCCGCCCTGCTGGTGGCCGGCGTGGCCTCGGCCATGCAGGTCTCCGCCGCGGTGGGCGCCTTCATGCTCGGTATCGCCATCTCCGGCGCCACGGCCCACAGCGCCACCCGGATCCTCGAGCCGCTCCGCGACCTGTTCGCCGCGATCTTCTTTGTGGCGTTCGGGCTCAACACCGACCCCTCGACCATTCCCCCGGTCCTCGGCTGGGCGCTGGTGTTGGCCGTCGTCACCGCCGCCACCAAGATGATCACCGGGATCTGGGCGGCCAAGCGGGCAGGCGTGGGCCGGCCTGGCCGTTTCCGGGCAGGGGCCGCCCTGATAGCCCGCGGCGAGTTCTCCATCGTCATCGCAGGCCTGGCCGTCGCCTCAGGCGTGGTCCCTCGCGACCTCGCGGCCCTTGCCACGGCCTACGTCCTGCTGATGGCCATCATCGGACCGCTGGCCGCCCGTTACGTGGAGCCCGCGGTGAAAGCCCTCCGCCCTCCTGCCGGGGAGCCGGCCCGCGCGTAGGCGTGCGCTCCCGATCGCCGGAGCCCGGAAACCCGCCTAGATCTCGGTGCGGTGGAAGTTCAAGTGGCTGCGGCTGGCGGTCGGACCGCGCTGGCCCTGGTAGCGGTTTCCGTACTCCCCCGAGCCGTAGGGGTGTTCGGCGGCCGACGTCAGGCGGAAGAAGCACAGTTGGCCGATCTTCATCCCCGGCCAGAGCTTGATGGGCAGGGTAGCCATGTTGGACAGTTCCAGGGTGACATGTCCGGAGAATCCCGGATCGATGAACCCGGCCGTTGAGTGCGTCAGCAGGCCCAGCCGGCCAAGGGAGGACTTGCCTTCCAGGCGGGCTGCAATGTCGTCAGGCAGCGTCACGGTCTCGTAGGTGGAGCCAAGGACGAACTCGCCGGGGTGCAGGATGAAGGGCTCGCCGCTGTCCACCTCGACCAGGCGGGTCAGTTCAGGCTGCTCCTCCGCGGGGTCGATATGGGCGTATTTGTGGTTGTCGAAAAGACGGAAGAACCGGTCGATCCGCACGTCCACCGAGGATGGCTGGACCATTGCGGGATCGTAGGGTTCGAGGACGATCCGTTGGGAGTCCAGTTCAGCGCGAATGTCGCGGTCAGAGATCAGCACGCCTCCCAAATTACTATGCGTTGTCCACAGCGCACATTTTTCGTTGTTGCTGTCGCCTAGTGGGGCTAATGTTGCCTCAGGATGTCAGCCACCGGAGGTCTCCCGGCTGGTACAACTGAACTGAACTGATCTGGGGTTGGTTTGAAAAACTTTGCGGCGCCCGCCGTTGTGGCTGTGTTGTGCGCCCTCGCACTGGTCTCTCCGGCCGCTGGCCTCCATTCCGTCCCGCCCGCGCACCAGCCTACGCCCGAGGCTGTTGGCGCCTTCGGGCCAAGCGCGGTCACCTTGGGTCCTGCGGGCACAGCGGACGACGACGGCGTCGCACGCGGTGCGGATGCCGGCGTCGGGTCGCTGCTCGCCCCCGCCGTGGAACCGGTGAGCACGCCGACGTCGCCCGCCGGGGGGCAAATCCCCGCGTCCGCGGCGCTGCCGCAGCCGGCAACTGAAGCTGCACCGGCCACCGCCTCCGAACAACTCGTCCCCGAGGTTCCTTCCGTGCCGCCGCTGTGGGCCCCCGAGGATGAACTGGCGCAGAACACGGCCACGGTACCCGCCCCGCGGAACATCGCAACGGAGTCCCTGGCGCCAGGGTCCCTTGCCACCGAAGCACTGGTCCCGGACAACAACGCGGCCGCCATCGTGATTGTTTTCAACAAAATCAACGAGTACCGGGTGGCGAATAACCTGGCCCCGGTCAAGTACCATCCCACGGTGGCCGCCCTCGCGCAGGACTGGTCAGACAACATCGCGTCACGCGAAGTCATCGAGCACCGAGCCAACTTCTGGCTGGATTCCCGTGCCATGAACCCGAGCAGCGCCGGCGAGGTCATCGCCATCAGGACGGACCGTGACGCCGCGCAGCTGGTGGAGTGGTGGAAGGGTTCGCCCGGCCACAACGCCATGCTGCTCGACCCGCGCTTCAACGTCATGGGCGCCGGAATCTCCTACACAAACAGCACGTACCAGATCTGGGGCGTGGTGAATTTCTTCGGCTACACCACCCTCCCGGCCGGCACCGTCAATTCTCCCGGCGGCAGCTCCACCGGCGGCTCAGCTTTCCCGCCCGCTACGCCAACCATGTGCGACTCCACCGTCAAGCACATGCCGCCCACCTTGGACCTGAGCGGTGCGGCAATCACCAGCCCCGCCGACCTCGTCACGGTTAATGCCGGCGGCGAGCTCATCAACCGTCCCGCCACAGGGAACAGGACCTACGGCCCGGCCAAGGTCATCAACTCCTTCTTCAGCAACGTCAAGGAAGTCTTCGTTACCGACTGGGACCGCAACGGCACCTATGACATCCTCGCCCAATGGAACGACGGCCGGCTGACGCTTCATCCAGGGTTCGCGGGTGGCGGTTTCGGCGCTGCTGTCACTCTCGGCCAGTCCGGCTGGGCCGGCATGACGCTCGCCGTCGGCGGCTGGTGCGCCAACAACCGCTTCCCGCAACTCGTGGCGCTGGACACTGCAGGCTCCCTTTGGCTCTACCCGAACGTCGGCCTCTCCGACATGTCCTCCCGCACGCTGATGGCCAGCACGGTGTCGGCCACCCGGCTGGCGATGGTGGATTATGACGCTGACGGCTTCCAGGACCTCCTGGCACGAAAGTCCGATGGCACTGTGCAGCTTTACCGCGGCGCCGGGACTCCAATGCCCCGCGCCGAAGCCCGGGCCACTGTGGCCACAGGCTGGGGGGATGTCACAGGCATCCGGCCGCTGCGTGATGTCACAGGACTGAACTCGACCGGGGTGGCACTGCGCCGGGCGAACGACGTGGTGCAGTACTGGGACCTGACCGGCGGAACCCTTGCATCGCCGTCGAACATCACCGGAAGCTGGGCAGGCCAGCGCCTGGCCCAATAGCGGCGGCGGCGCGTTACCGGTGCGCGCTCAACGGCGCCGGTTACGGCGCGCGGAGTGGCCCGAGACCCTATGCGGCCGACGCGACCGCCAGGACGTCCTTGAGGCGCTCGAGCTGAACAACCTCTGCCTTTATGGCCCGCTGGATGCCGGTGTTCATCAGGCCGAGGAGTCCTTTGGGCTGGCATTCGAGCGCGAACCGGACGCGCGTTCCGTCGGGTTCGGTGCTGAGGTAGTACCCGCCTGAGGGCCGGTTTTGCCCGGCGATGACCTGGTAACGGATTTCGGCTCCGGGCCGTGCTTCCGTTATTTCGAAGTCGGCCGGTACGGGCCAGCCGGACCTGCCCAGGACGGTCTGCTGGTACACCGAGCCCTTGGAACCGGCCACTCCGGATGAGACGCTGATGCTGCGGATGCCGGTGCGCCACTTTGGCAGGTTCATTCCGTCGATCAGGAAGGTATACACGTCCAAGGCGTCACGCGGGATGAATACCTCGTGTTCTGCGAATGCCATGGGATCCTTCGGTTGGCGTCAGGTCAGCGGTGATAGCCCGCCCCACCCCCATGACACTGCAGCTACGGGTTCACAGTAGCCAGTGGTTTTGCTTGGCACCTAGCCCCGGGCCGGGACGTTATTGAAGAGTTACTGGATGACGCCCCGCATCCGGTCCCGGGGCAGACACGCTCCGTCACGCGGGCCGGGTTGCCTGGACGCGGCCGCATCTGCGCTAAGCTAAGTTCTGCCCCGGCCACCTGGGGCCACGCGGCTGTAGCTCAATGGTAGAGCGCTAGCTTCCCAAGCTTGATACGCGGGTTCGATTCCCGTCAGCCGCTCCATTGCGAATAGCCCGGTCTACTACTGGGCACTCTTCGACTTCCGAACCCCACGCTCCACGGCCTTCTTCAGCGCCGCCAGCCGCGCCGCCTCCTGCTTCCGGAAAGCTCCCTCCTTGGTCGCGGCAAACATCCGGCCGAATCCTTTCGGGGCGTACTCAGCGGTGACGGTCAATCGCGTGCTGTCCGCTACCGGGTACACCACGCAGGAACAGGTGACGGTCTCCGTGCGGCTCTCAAGGGTTTCGGTCCACGAGCGGTCCTGTACCTGGTCTTGGATCTGCAGGGAAACCGCCTCCTGCCCGGGAACGGCGGCGCGGGACTCCGCATCGACACAGAACGCGTAGACGTCCGGCCGTCCGCAGGGGATGAGGACGGTGCTTTCGATCGTGATGGATCCCATGATGCTGTTCCCGTATTTCTGCGAGGCCCGCCCGGCGCAGTGCCCAGAGCGTCATTTTCACACCGGGAACGCCAAGGCACAATCACCGCCGCGCCCGTCCCCGCCGCCACCGGGGCGTTAGGTCCCCCCGTGTATCGTCAGGAGTCAGGAACCTCTTCGGTTCCGCTACAGGAGCAATCATGGCTGACAAGTCCCCGCGTCAAGCAGCATCCAAAAAATCCGGCAAGTCCATCAAGGAAAAGCGCGCAGACAAGAGGGCCGCTTCCGCGCCGGCCAGCTCCCTGGACGTCACGTCCAAGGCCGCCAAAAAGAAGTGAATGGCCACCAGAGCCAGCTGACCCTGGGCGTACTGGCATCAACCCGGAAACCGGACGAACGCCGCCTCCCCATCCACCCCCTGCATTTCGAACGCGTCGCCCCGGAACTGCGCCAGCGCATCATCCTGGAGCAGGGCTATGGCGAGCGTTTCGGCGTCTCGGATAGTCACCTCGCCACCCTGGTGGGCAAAGTCGCCACTAAGCAAGCGCTGCTGGCGGAGGCCGACGTCGTGCTCCTGCCCAAACCGCAGCCGGAAGACCTTGCAGAGCTGCGCGATGGCCAGGTCCTTTGGGGTTGGCCCCACTGCGTTCAGGACCGCGCCATCACCCAGCTGGCCATCGACAAAAAGCTTACGCTTATTGCCTTTGAGGCCATGAACCACTGGGCGAGCGACGGCGGTTTTGGCCTGCACGTGTTCCACAAGAACAATGAGCTGGCCGGGTACTGCTCGGTGCTGCACGCCCTCTCGCTGACGGGCTCAACCGGTGACTACGGCCGCCGACTCAACGCCGTGGTGATTGGTTTCGGGGCTACTGCCCGCGGCGCCGTGACCGCGCTGAATGCGCACGGCATCCACGACGTCCAGGTGCTGACCAACCGCGGAGTGGCCGCAGTGGGCGCCCCGATCCACTCGGTCAACATCGTGCAGTTTGATCACGACGCCGAAGCCCCCTTCCTGAGCGAGGTCATCTCCGAACGGGGCCGGGTTCCGCTGGCACCGTTCCTGGCCGAAAGCGACATTGTGGTCAACTGCACGCTGCAGGATCCGAACAATCCGCTGACGTACCTCCGGACCGAGGACCTGGCCGCATTTGCCCCGGGCGGCCTGATCGTGGACGTTTCGTGCGACGAGGGCATGGGTTTCAGCTGGGCCCGCTCCACCACGTTCACCGAGCCGACGTTCACCGTCGGTGACCATATCAACTACTACGCCGTGGACCACAGCCCGTCATACCTCTGGAACTCCGCCAGCTGGGAGATCAGCCAGGCGCTGCTGCCGTTCCTGGAAACGGTCATCGGCGGCCCCGAGGCCTGGGACGCGAACGAGACGATTTCGCGGGCCATTGAGATCCGCGACGGCGTAGTGCTCAACAAGGACGTGCTGGAGTTCCAGCAGCGCCAGGCGGAGTACCCGCACCTTCCGGCTTAGGCGGCCGCGGCCCGGCAGACGATCCGTACCGGGTGGCGGCGGTCCTTAAGGTCCACCCGAAGCTTCAGCGCACCTTTCCTGGCCAGGACGACGCCGATTGTCACTGCGGCAAGCGCCGGCACACCGCCGGATACCAACAGTGCAACGTGCGGGTCAACATGCTCGGCAATCCAGCCCAGCATGGGCCCACCGATGGCCTGTCCGCCGATCAGTACCATGATGTACAGGCTCATCACGCGTCCGCGGATAGCCACGTTCGAACTGATCTGAACCAGCTGGTTCGAGCCGGTCAGGAACATCAGGCACCAGAACCCGGACAGGACCATCACCCCGCCGAACCACAGCATGGACGGCGCCAGCGCCGCGAGACAAAGCATCAGGCCGTACATTCCGGCGCAGAACACCACTGACCGGAGCCGCAACTGCCGGCGGCGGGTGGAGGCGACGGCACCGGCCAGCGCGCCGAGCGCCACCAGGGCGTTGAGCAGGCCATAGCCGCCGGCACCGACGTCGAACACGTGGTCCGCGAACGCGGCGAGCAGGACCGGCAGGCTCATGGCGAACACGGCGATGAACCCCGCCATCAGCCACGGCCAGTAAATAGTGGGCTTGCTGAGCGCATACCGCAGCCCCTCCCGCAGCATGCCCTTCTTCTTCGGGGCGGGCGCGCTGACAAACAGCCGGTCCTTCCGCAGGAGCAGCAGCATGGTGACCGTGGAGCAGCAGGCCACCGCATTGGCGGCAAAGGCCCATCCGGCACCGACGGCGGTGAGCAACAGGCCGGCCAGTGCCGGGCCGATCAGGCCGCCCAGCTGGAAGGTTGTGGAGTTGACGCTGATGGCATTGCGCAGGTACTTCGGGCCCACCAGCTCATTGACGAAGACCTGACGCGCCGGCTGGTCCAGCACGGTGACCAGCCCCAGTACGAGGGCGATGCCGTAGACATGCCACACCTCGATGGCGCCGGTGAGGGAAAGCACGGCCAGGGTTGCCGCAAGGATCCCGGCCACGGCCTGGCACAGCATCAGGATCTTGCGTTTGGCGAACCGGTCCGCCACCATGCCGCCCCACGGACCCAGCAGGAGGGACGGCATGAACTGCAGTGCCACGGTGATGCCCACGGCCGTGACGGAGCCGGAAAGTTCCAGGACCAGCCAATCCTGCGCGATCCGCTGCATCCAGAGGGCCACAACGGCCACAAAGTGGCCGATGGCGAAGAGGCGGAAGTTGGGGACTTTCAGGGAGATGAAGGTGTGGCGCCATGGGAGGCGTTCACTGACGACGCCGAGGGGCTGGGTCTGGGTGGCGGCATAAGTTGCGGAGGCGGAGGCGGAATCGATGACGGGCTGGCTGACGGCGGCCGATGTTGGCGGTGGGGGAGCCACAGGAATGTCCTCAGGGAAGCGGGCGGGTTGGATGCTCCCACGCTAAGCTGGTCGCCAGTGATTATGTAGTCCTATCGTGCCTATAACTACCATTACGAAACGTAATGTTGCCCGTCACAGCGAACCGCAGTACAGAAGGAGTCCATCGTGTTTGAGCCCGCGCAGCTTCGCTCTTTCCTGACCGTGGCAGAAACGCTGAGCTTCACCAAGGCGGCCGAACGGCTGGGCCTGGCACAGCCGACGGTCAGCCAGCACGTTCGGAAGCTGGAGACGGCAGCAAAACGCATCCTCGTCCGCCGCGACACGCGGGACGTCCGGTTGACGGACAACGGCGACGCCATGGCCGGGTTCGCCCGCAGCATCCTGTCGGCCCACGACGCTGCCGCCCGCTACTTCTCCGGCTCGGCCATGCGGGGCCGGCTGCGTTTCGGCACGGCCGATGACCTGGCCATCACCGGACTCCCCCGGATCCTGCGGGAATTCCGGCAGGTCTACCCCCAGATCAACCTTGAGCTCACCGTGGGCCAGAGCGACCAGTTATACAAGAAGCTCAACGCCGGCCAACTGGACCTGGTGTTCGTAAAGTGGGTGGCCGGCGCCAAGGACGGAACGGTGGTCCAGCACGACACGTTCTCCTGGGTGGGCCTGGAGCAGACGTCCCTTGAGCCTGGCGACCCTGTGCCGCTCATCGCCTACCCCGCCCCCAGCCTCAGCAGGAAACTGGCCATTGACGCGCTCGAAGCCCACGGCCGGACGTGGCGGATCACGTGCGCCACCCGGCAGATCAGCGGCGTCCTGGCGGCATTGCGGGCGGGCATTGGGGTCGCCGTGATGCCCACATCACTGGTGCCCGAAGACCTGAAAATCATCACCCGGCGGTTCGACCTGCCGGCCGTGGGCGACGTCGATTTCACGCTCATCCGCAACCCGCTGGCCAACGATGAGGTGATCGATGCCCTGACGCAGGCCATTGTAGGGCGGACGCTCAAGAAGCCGGCCTGAACACGCTCATGATTGCGCAAAACCATTGAAGAAAAACCCAGCCTGCTTTATGCTGGATTACCCATGGGGTCAAGCAGTGGCCGGTTTCAACACTACGAGTGCGCCCCGCGACCCATGGGGCGGCCGTACTCGGGATAGGCAGCCAATGACGACAGCCGAGAACACCCATTTACACACTGCATATGCGCCACGACATAACACCGTACGCCCGCTGGTCACGCATCATTCCAGCTACGGCGCCGGCATCACCCACGCCGCCGAGTACGTAGGCAAGCCAACCTGCGAAAAGTGCGGCACGGACGAATTTATCTATCTCGAATCGTATGTCCCTCCGGTTTACCGGCGTGACGGGGCGGTCAGGACACTGGGCGAAGTCGCCTACACCTGCACCCGTTGCGAGGATTTCTCCGCCCACAACGTCCCCACGTCGTGGACTCCCCCAGGCTGGTATCTGGGCTAACTCCTCATGGTCTCCGGCCGCCGCCTCCCGGCGGGGCCCTCATAACAAACAGAAAGTCCCGGCGGCCACCCTTGGTGGCCGCCGGGATTTTCGCTGTTAACGCATGACGTGGCGCCCCGGACCTGTCTAAATCAGAGCATCCGAGAGGTGGTTCGGGGTGCCGAACCGGTGGGCGGTGATGCTGATGGCCTGTTCGTGCAGGAACGGCAGCAGCTCCACGCGACCCGCTTCGGTCACCGGGTGGGCGTAGACGGCCAGGTCCGGGCGGCCTTCGGTTGCTTCCGCGAGGGCGGTCGCGTCGCCGCCGATCAGGCGGATCCGCGCGCCGGACAGCTTGCCCGCCTTGGCGAGGCGGGCCGCTGAAGCCAGCCATTCGGCGTCGGACTCTTCCGTGACGGAGATGTCCAGCCCGGTGAGGACGGCCCTCAACTGTGCGGGGAGCCCGACGGCGGTGGAGACGGTGAGTGCCGAACCGGCCAGGACGCCGGCGGCGACAGTCCGTGCCAGATGCGCCAGCGAGGCGCCTTCGGAAAGGCGGATGGTGACCGGCAGCGGCCGGTAGCGGAAGATGTTCCGCTCGGCGCTGAGTCCGGATACGTCCTTGGTGGTGCCGAACTCGTCGGCCCAGGCTTGGGCGTCGGACGCGAGGGAGCGCTGCAGCGACTCGGCTTCGGCCGGTTCCAGGGCTCCGGTTGCTGCGTTCATAATGCGGCGGACGCCAGAGTGGGTCACGGCTGCCGTTGAGGACGCTTGGCCGCTGGTCCATTCCCCCAGTCCGGCCAGGTAGTTGGGTCCGCCGGCCTTGGTGCCTGCGCCGACGGCCGATTTCTTCCAGCCGCCGAACGGCTGCCGCTGCACGATGGCCCCGGTGATGCCTCGGTTGACGTAGAGGTTGCCGGCCTGGATGGAGTCGAGCCAGATGCCCAGCTCATCAGGGTTCAGGGAGTGCAGGCCGGCGGTGAGGCCGTATTCGATCTGGTTCTGGATGGCAATGGCCTCGTCGAGGGTGTCGGCGGTCATGACGCCAAGCACCGGTCCGAAGAACTCGGTGAGGTGGAAGTACGATCCGCGGCGGACGCCGTGGCGCACGCCGGGGCTCCAGAGCCGGCCCGTTTCGTCGAGCTTCTTCGGTTCCACGGCCCAGGTCTCGCCTTCACCGAGGGTGGTGAGGGCGTTGAGGAGTTTGCCGTTGGCGGGTTCGATGATCGGACCCATCTGGCTGGCGGGGTCCTGCGGGTAGCCCACCTTGAGGGACGTGACGGCGTCGATCAGCTGGTTGTGGAACCGCTTGGACGTGGCGACGGAGCCTACCAGGATCACCAGTGAGGCGGCGGAGCACTTTTGGCCGGCGTGGCCGAACGCGGAGTAGGCGACGTCCTTGGCGGCGAGGTCCAGGTCTGCGCTGGGGGTGACGATGATGGCGTTCTTGCCGCTGGTTTCGGCCAGCAGCGGCAGATCCTTGCGGAACGAGCGGAACAGTTCCGCGGTCTCGTAGCCGCCGGTGAGGATCACTCGGTCCACGGCCGGGTGCGAGATCAGCTGTTTGCCGAGCTCGCGTTCGGCCAGCTGCACCATGGTGAGGACGTCCTTGGGGACGCCCGCTTCCCAAAGCGCTTCGATCATCACGGCACCGCTGCGGGCGGCCTGCTTTGCGGGTTTGATCACGACGGCGGAGCCCGCGGCGAGTGCCGCGAGGGTTGACCCTGCCGGGATGGCCACCGGGAAGTTCCACGGCGGAGTCACCACGGTGAGGCTGGCAGGAACGAACGTGGCGCCGTCGACCTTTTCCAGCTTGCGCGCCGACTCGGCGTAATAGTGGGCGAAGTCCACGGCTTCGCTGACCTCGGGATCGCCCTGGTCGAGGGTCTTGCCGGTTTCGCTGGCCATGACCTCGAGCAGGTCGGCGCGGCGGGCCTCCAGGACGTCGCCGGCGCGGTGCAGGATCTCGGCCCGCTCGTCACCGGACAGGGCGCCCCACTCTTTGCCCTTCTCAACGGCCGTCTCAATCGCCCTGCTGAGGGTGGACTCGTCGCTGATGGTGGCGGCTTCGACGGCGGCGTTCCCCAGGGTGGAGGTCGGGACGCGGTCCAGGATGGCGCGGCCCCAGTCCCGGTTAGCGGGGAGCGACGGATCCGTGTCCGGGGTGTTGTGGAACGAATCGTGCGGGAGGGGCTGCGGCGGGTGGCTGCGGTTCTGCTGCCGGTTGGCCGCGGGGACCTCGTCGTCGAGCTTGTCCAGGGAGGCGAGGAAGCGCTGCTTCTCGCGCTCGAAGAGTGATTCGTTTTCACTCAGTTCGAAGACGGCGGACATGAAGTTGTCCTGGCTGGCGCCCTCTTCCAGGCGGCGGATGAGGTAGGCAATGGCGACGTCGAACTCGGCCGGTTGCACCACCGGGGTGTAGAGCAGGAGTGAGCCGACGTCCTTCTTGACGGCTTCAGCCTGGCCCTGTGCCATGCCCAGAAGCATCTCGAACTCGATACTCTGCTGTGCGGTATCCGCGATGCCGCGCTGTTTGGCGAGCAGCCAGGCGAAGGCGATGTCGAAGAGGTTGTGGCCGGCCACACCGATGCGGACGTTCCCGATCCGGTCCGGGTGCAGGGCATAGTTGATGACGCGCTTGTAGTTGGTGTCCGAGTCCTGTTTGGTGTGCCAGGTTGCCAGCGGCCAGTCGTGGAGGGACGCTTCCACCTGCTCCATGGGGAGGTTGGCGCCCTTGACCACGCGGACCTTGATTGCCGCACCGCCGTCGGCGCGGCGATCGGCGGCCCAATCCTGCAGGCGGACCATGGCGGCGAGGGCGTCCGGAAGGTAGGCCTGCAGCACGATGCCGGCCTCGAGGTTTTTGAACTCGGGCTTGTCCAGGATCCTGGTGAAGACCGCGATGGTCATGTCCAGGTCCTTGTATTCCTCCATGTCCAGGTTGATGAACTTGGCCTTTTTGCCGGTGTTGTTGCCGGCCCCTGCGAAGGACGCGGCGCGCCGGAACAGCGGGGTGAGCTTCTCCACGACGTGCTCCACGGCCTCATCGAACGCCCAGGCGGAGTGCGGGGCCACGGTGGAAGACACCTTGATGGAGACGTAGTCCACGTCCGGGCGGGCCAGCAAGGTATGCGTCCCTTCGAGCCGGCGGGAAGCCTCATGCTCACCGAGGACAGCTTCGCCCAGGAGGTTGACGTTGAGCTTGATGCCGTCCTTGCGGATCTTGGCGATGGCCGGGCCCAGCTTGGCGTCGGTGGCGTCCACGATCAGGTGGCCCACCATTTCGCGGAGGACCCTGCGGGCGATCGGGATGACAACCTGCGGCAGGGCCGGGGCCATGGTGCCGCCGAACTGCACTGCGCGGCGCATGTACCAGGGCAGGAACGCCGGCACCTTGGGAGCGAGGGCGGCAAGGTTGCGGGCGGCGACGTGCAGGTCCTCGGGGCGGACCACGCCGTCGACGAATCCGACCGTGAAGTCCAGGCCGTTCGGGTCCTTCAACACACCAGCGAGCTGCTGGGCGGACGCATCCACCGGGACCTTTGACGCTTCGGTGAGCCACCGGCGGACCAGGGTAATGGTCTCTGCGGCGAGGGCACGCGCCTGCGGGACGTCTGTTCGCCCGGAGGTTTCCGTTGCAGTGTGAGTCATGATCGCTCGTTCTTTCCTTGGTCTGGAGGGAGTCTCATTCACCAGTATGAGCTTGAGATCACATAAGATAAAGCGATGTTTTCTAAGCAATACAGGTTAGAAAACCCAACCCTTCCGCCCCCTCCCCCAGGACGCTCTCTCACTTGATGTAGGTTTTTTGGCAACGCTCTCTCACTTAACGCAGGAAAACCGGAAACGCTCTCTCACTTTCTTCAAGAAAGTGAGAGAGCGTCCGGTGAAAGCCGACGTTAAGTGAGAGAGCGTCCTGTAAAAATTGGAGGTTAGGCGAGGGGGCGGTGCATCTCTACGGCTTCCTCGTGCCGGGGGCTGTTGGGATTCATCAGCGAGTGCTTGCGGCCGTAGAAGAAGTAGATGATGAGGCCCACCACCAGCCAGACGACGAAACGCAGCCAGGTCTCCCAGTGCAGTTGGAGCATCAGGAAGGCCGACGCCAGGACACCGAAGGCCGGGATGACGGGCATCAGCGGCAGGCGGAACGTTCGCGGGGCATCGGGCTTCTTGTAGCGGAAGATGATCACGGAGAGGCAGACTACGACGAACGCGGCCAGGATGCCGATGTTCGTGAGGTCGGCAACAGCCTTGATGGGGAAAACTCCGGCCAGCAGAGCAGAGGCGACGCCGGCAATCCAGGTGACGCGCTGCGGGGTGCCATGCCGGTCGGTCTTGGCGAACCAGCCGGGGAGGAGACCATCACGGCTCATGGAGAACCAGACGCGGGTAACGCCGAGGAGGAACGTCAGCATTACGGTGAGGATGGACAGGACGGCGAACACCGAGATGATCGTGGCGATAACGGGCAGCCCCACGCCGGTGAACGCCGATGCAAAGCCGGCCTTCGGGTCGATGTCCTTATAGTTCTGCATGCCGGTCAGGACCAGCGTGGCCGCAACGTAGAGCAGCATGGCGACTATCAGGGAGAGGATGATGGCCTTCGGCATGTGCTTCTTGCCGTCCTTGGCCTCTTCGGCTGCGGTACTCATGGCGTCGTAGCCGAACACCGCGAAGAACACGGTTGCAGATCCCGCGAGGACCGGCCCGAACCCGCTGGGCATAAACGGGTTGTAGTTGTTCGTATCGATATAGAAGATGCCCAGGCCGATGATGAACAGAATCAGGATGACCTTGATCGCAACGGCTACCAGCTCAAAGCGGCCGAAAGCCTTGGTTCCGCGGGACAGGATCCAGGTCACCAAAAGGCACACCAGGATGGCGGGAATGTTGACAATGCCGCCCTTACCCTCGTCCGGCGTCGAGGTCATCCATACCGGCATGTGGATACCAATTCCGGACAGGAACGCCTCCAGGTACCCGGAGATGCCGATCGCCACAACGGCCACGATGGCTATGTATTCCAGCAGCAGGTCCCAGCCGATGAACCATCCGATCACTTCGCCCAGCGCCACGTAGCCGTAGGTGTAGGCCGAACCGGCCCGGGGTATCATGCCGGCGAATTCCGCATAGGACAGGGCTGCCGCAGCCGATGCCAAGCCGGCGATAAGGAAAGAAATCAGCACCGCCGGCCCCACACCGGGCGTATCCTTGCTGCCGGCGGCCACCAGCCCGGCGAGGGAAAAGATGCCGACGCCGATAATGCCGCCGACGCCGATGGCAGTCAGCTGCCAAAGCCCGAGGGATTTGAACAGCCCGCTGTGCTTGTTTTCTTCTTCGATGTCGTCGATGGGCTTGCGCCGCATAATCGACTGGCTCATGTCTTTAGTGCTCATCAGGAACTCCTGCGTGGGGTGCGGCCCCATGACGGGGACCCCGTTGTGGGCTGTGATGGGGGTAACTCAGGTACACCAGTATGCAAGCAGTCTTTGCGTTAGATAAAGTGAATCTTTCTAACCAATATCCATTAGATTCGTCAAGGAATGTGGCCATGCTCGATGTCCGGCGTCTCAGGCTTCTCCGCGAACTGAAGATCCGGGGGACACTGGCGGAGGTCGCGGAGGCACTGCAGTACAGCCCGTCGTCGGTCTCGCAGCAACTGGCTTTGCTCGAAAAGGAAGTGGGCGTGGAGCTGCTCCGGAAGACCGGACGCCGGGTCCAGCTGACACCGCAGGCCGAAGTCCTGGTGGCGCATACCGCCCAGCTTCTAGAGACCCTGGAACAGGCCGAAGCGGATCTGGCTGCGTCGCTGACCACCGTCACCGGGACTGTGCGGATCGCCGTCTTCCAGTCCGCGGCGCTGGCCCTGATGCCCGGTACCCTGACGCGGATGACGGCGGAGTACCCTGAGGTGCGGATCGAAATGACCCAGCGTGAGCCGGAAACGGCGCTGCACGAGACCTGGGCGCGCGACTTCGACCTGGTGATCGCCGAACAGTATCCGGGCCACGCCGCGCCAAGGTACCCGGAGCTGGACCGCGTCAAACTGACCACGGACGCCATTCGGCTCGCAGTTCCGCCCGCATCCGACGGCGGGGCGGCCATCCGTTCGCTCGAAGACACCGCGGCCCTGCCGTGGGTCATGGAACCCCGTGGTGCCGCGTCGCGGCATTGGGCGGAGCAGGCGTGCAGGAGCGCCGGGTTCGAGCCCGATGTGCGCTTCGAAACAGCGGACCTGCAGGCCCAGATCAGGCTGATTGAGTCCGGCAATGCCGTGGCCCTGATGCCGGACCTCGTCTGGACCGGCCGCGGCACCACCGCAAAGCTGCTGGAACTGCCCGGCGACCCGCACCGGACCGTGTTCACGTCGGTGCGCCGCTCCAGCGCGTCCCGGCCTGCCATCCTCGCCGCCCGGGAGACGCTCGCCGCCACGGCCGCGTCCGTCAGCGGACCGCCGGGGCGGTAACGCACGACGGCGGTGCGGCAGCCGCCGTCGTGCGTCCCTGTTTGGTACGTCACAGCGGAACCCGGGAGGCCAGCGATAGACTGGAGGCCTTATGAATCGCACAATCTTCAAGTCCAAAATCCACCGGGCCACAGTCACGCACGCCGACCTCCACTATGTAGGGTCGGTCACCGTTGACCTGGACCTCCTCGATGCTGCCGATATTCTTCCCGGCGAGCTTGTGGCCATCGTGGACGTGACCAACGGTGCGCGCCTGGAGACCTACACCATCGCCGGCGAGCGCGGGTCGGGCGTGATCGGCATCAACGGCGCCGCCGCGCACCTGATGCACGAGAACGACATCGTCATCCTGATTACCTATGCCCAGATGACCACGGAAGAGGCCAAGGCCTACGATCCGAAGGTTGTCCACGTGGACAGGGACAACAAGATCGTCCAGATCGGAAACGATCCTGCCGAGGGCCACACCCCGGGCCTGATGCGCCCGCCGTTCGCGCTCCATAACGCCACCGCCTAGCCGGAGCGTGAGTCCCGGCACACCCCGCTACCGCACCCACGGAGACTGCTCGTGGTAGGCGTGCTGCAGGGCTTTTTTGTCGTCTGGTTCATCATCATGGTGGGCTGGTTCGTGGGCCGGCAGCGGATCCTGGGTGAGAACGCCCGCCAGGTCCTCAGCGCCCTCACGTTTTTTGTAGCCAGCCCGGCCCTCCTGTTCGAGACCCTGAGCAAGGCGGAACTGCGGGAGGTCTTCGCCGAACCCCTTCTGGTTACCGCGGTGGCGGCCATCTCCAGCGCCCTGGTCTTCTTCAGCATCGTGAAGTTCATCCGGAAACGTGCCTTGCCGGAGGCCCTGATGTCCTCGATGGCGGCGTCCCTGGCGAACTCCGCCAACCTGGGCATCCCCATCGCGGTCTATGTGCTGGGTGACGCCAGCTACGTGGCGCCGCTGCTGATCTTCCAGCTGGTATTCTTCACCCCGGTTTTCCTGATGCTGCTGGATGCCAGCACCAGCGCACACCGCACCACCCCGGCGGGTTTTATCCTCATGATCCTCCGGAACCCGATGATTGTGGGGTCCGCGCTGGGCCTGCTGGTGGCCGGCATGAAATGGCAGGTGCCTGCCCTGGTCCTGGAGCCCATCCACCTGATCGGCGGCGCGGCCATCCCGGCCATGCTGATCGCGTTCGGCATGAGCCTCCACGGCAGCCGCCCCTTGCAGGCCGCCACCGAGCGACGGCTGGACACCATCCTGGCCAGCACCTTCAAGCTGGTGGTCCAGCCCGCCGTTGCCTACCTCTTTGCCCGCTTTGTGCTGGGGCTCGAAGGCCAGGCCCTGTTCGCCGTAGTGGTGGTTTCATCCCTCCCCACGGCGCAAAATGTCTTTGTTGCCGCCAGCCGCTACTCCACCGGCCTCACCGTGGCCAAGGACACCGTCCTGATCACCACGGTGGTGGCGGTACCCGCCATGATCGGCGTCGCCCTGCTGTTGAACTGACTCTGCTGCTGAACTGCTGAACTGCTGAACTGACCGGACCCTGAGGAGCCACGTGGGAACACTACTCGACACCGTTGTGATCGGCGGCGGAGCAATGGGCTCCGCCGCCGCCTGGGCGTTGGCGCGCCGCGGCCGGCAGGTCACCCTGCTGGAGCAGTTCGGACCGGGCCACCACAACGGTGCTTCGCACGGCAGCACCAGGAACCTGAACCCGGGCTACTACCGGCCGGAGTACGTGGCCATGCTGGCCGAGGCGCTGGCCCTCTGGGATGAGCTGGAGCAGGACAGCGGCGAGCGGCTGCTCACCCGGACGGGGATCGTCAACCATGGTCCTGATCCGCGGCTTCCCCTGGTTCAGGCCGCACTCACCGAGGCGGGGATCCGGGCTGAGCCGCTCCGCCCGGAGGAGGCCGCCGAGCGGTGGCGGGGCATCCGTTTCGACCAGCAGGTGCTCTACATGCCCGACGGCGGTCAGCTGAACCCGGAGGCTGCGCTCCCTGCCTTCCAGCGGCTCGCCGCTGCCCGCGGCGCCGAGATCCGGCATCACACCAGGGTGGTGGACTTGGAAATCATGGACGACGGCGTCCGGCTCACCTTGGAAAACGCCGACGGCGGGACCGGCGGGAGCGGGACCGGCGGGAGCGGGACTGGCGGGAGCGCGGGCGGCGAACCCCGCGCTGCCGGCACCACCGAGGTGGTCACCGCGGGGCAGGCAGTGGTGACCGCCGGCGCCTGGACGGCGAAACTGCTGGCCCGGGCGGCCGGCAGCGGGAAGCTCCGCATCCCCCGGTTGAGGGTCACGCAAGAACAACCGGCGCATTTCCGCGTTTCCGACGACGGCGCTGTGTGGCCCGGCTTCAACCACACTCCCGGACCCGGGCCGGACTACAAGGACTGGTATTCACCCGTTTACGGGATGCAGACGCCGGGCGAAGGCATCAAGGCCGGCTGGCACGGCGTGGGCCCGGTGGTGGACCCGGACAGGCGTTCCTTCCTCCCGGAACCGGTCCAGCTCGCGGCGCTGCAGGACTATGCCCGGGCCTGGCTTCCCGGCGTCGACGCTGATTCCTTCGAGGCCATCAGCTGCACGTACACCACCACACCGGACGAAGACTTCGTCCTTGACCGGATCGGCCCCATAGTTATCGGTGCGGGCTTCTCCGGCCACGGCTTCAAGTTCACCCCGGTGGTGGGGCGGATCCTCGCGGATCTGGCCACCGGTACCCGGCCCGCTCCGCAGATCTTCTCCGCGTCGCGCCACGCGCCGGCGTCCCGCTAGCTACCGCGTCCTGACTTCAGGCCTGTGCCGGTCCAGGAGCCTGGCGCAGCGAATGAAGCCCAGGTGTGAGTACGCCTGCGGGTGGTTCCCCAGATGCGTTTCCGTGCTGGGGTCGTATTCCTCGGGAAGCAGTCCGGTGGGGCCGAAAAGGTTCACCAGTTGGTCGAACAAATCCCAGGCCTCTTCGATCCTGCCTACCGCAACGTACGCCTCAATGAGCCAGGTGGTGCAGATGTGGAAGCCGCCCTCCAAACCCGGCAGGCCGTCGTCGTACCTGTACCGGAACACGGTGGGCCCCACCCGGAGTTCGCGTTCCACGGCCGTGACCGTGGCCAGGAAGCGCCGGTCGGTGACATCCAACAGGCCGGACAACCCGACGTGCAGGACGGCCGCGTCCAGGTCGGGGCTGTCGTAGGCAACGGTGTAGGAGCGCGCCGAATCATCCCAGCCCTCCCGCAGCACCTCCTCGCGGATGGCCTGTGCCGTTGGTTCCCACGCGGGCTCCGGGGTCCTGCCGTGCCGGGCGGCGGTCCGGAGTGCCCGGTCCAGCGTGACCCAGCACATCACCTTGCTGTACACGTGGTGCCGGGGCGGACGCCGGGCTTCCCAGATGCCGTGGTCCGCCTCATGCCAACGGGCCAGCACGGCGGAGGCCATCTTCACCATCAGGTCCCAGTGGCCGTCCGCCAGGGAGCCGTTCCGCTCGCTCAGCGCGGCGATAAGTTCGGCCACGGGCCCAAAGACATCCAGCTGCACCTGGTGGTCGGCGGCATTTCCGATCCGGACCGGACGGGAGCCGGCGTATCCGGGCAGGGTGTCGATGATGGCTTCCGTGGACAGCTGTGCCCCCGTGACCGAATACAGCGGATGCAGCCATTCCGGGCCCGGGGCATGCTCCAGGATCCGCCCCAGCCACGCCAAAAACCCTACAGCCTCGGCAGTGGAGCCCAGGTCCACCAGTGCATTCACCGTCATGGAACCGTCCCGCAGCCAGCAGTACCGGTAGTCCCAGTTCCTTGTCCCGCCAATCCCCTCGGGCAGCGATGTGGTGGGGGCAGCCAGCACGGCTCCGGTTGGCTCATGAACCAAGGCGCGCAACACCAGGGCAGAGCGGCGGACCAGTGACGGTTTCACGGCCGGCAGCTCCAGATCCTGGACCCAGCGGCGTGAATGCAGGGCCACACCGGCACGCCGGTCCACCTCGCCGTCCGGGTCCGCGGGGCCAGGTTCAGTGTCCCCGCAGCGCAAATTCAGGACCACCGGGCCGTCCTGCAGGTTCACCGTGCCCGTCGCCGTAGCGTGCCGGCCGTCGGACGTGATCACGAACTTGGTGCCCGGCGCCGAGAGGACGATGGGATCCGCCGTGCCCACGATATGCAGCTCGTCACCGCGGGCCTCCATGCTGAACGGGGCGTTGGCATAGTCCGGGCGGGGTGCAAAAACGATCCTCGCTGCGCCGGTGCCGGAGAGCACCCGGACCAGGCTGGTGATCCCTTCAGGGGCCGGTTCCAGGTAGTCCGTGACGGTCACGTCGGCCCACCGGGTTTCCACAATCATGGTGCTGTCCACGTACCGCTGGCCCAGCACTTGAGATGCTTTGACCGGCTCCACGGAGAAGTGCCCGGCCGCATCGCCGCCGAGAATGTGGGCAAACAGCGAACCTGAGTCGGGCAGCGGGTGGCTCATCCAGCAAAGTTTGGCGTCCGGGGTGAGCAGGGCGGTGGAGGACCCATTACCGATCATCGTGTGCCGTTCGAGCCCCACAGCATCTTCGCCGAACAGCCACGCGCGCCGGAGCTCAAACAGGATGGCCAGGACCCGGGCAAACGATTCCGGGTCCCGGAGCCGCTGTTCGGCGCGCGTATCCCCCGGCCCGACGTGCAGCCCCAGGTCCGGGCCACGGAGCGTGGCGATGGCCAGCTCATCGCTGTACGCATCGCCGGCGTAGAGTGCGGCGCTGGCACCAAGCCGGGACCGGAGGCTTTCCAGGGCATCGGCCTTGGACGGTTCCACCACCGAGAGGTCCAGTACCGAACCATCCACAATAAAGAACAGGCCGTGGTCCCTGGCGATTTCCCGCGCCGTTTCCGTCACGGACTCCACAACATCCGGCGCCGCCGGACGGGTGTGCACGGAGACGGCCACGGGCTTGCGCTCAATCCAGATGCCTTCCTGGAAGCCCACCGCCTCGGAGAGTGCGGTGCTGACTTTCTGGAGGGTCACTTCGGTGGCCAGTGGCTGCACGTGGGCGAACTGCATGTCGGCTTCGGCGCCGTGCGAGCCGATCAGATGGACTTCCGCCGGCAGGCGGGAGACGGCGGCGAGATCGCGCAGCGACCGTCCGGAAATGACGGCGGCGTGGGTGTTGGGCAGGGCCGCCAGGGCGCGCAGTGCGATCGCGGCACTGCCCAGGGGCAGCGTTTCGGTGGAGATTCCTTCGGCGGCGCACAGGGTGCCGCCGTAGTTGCAGGCCACCAACAGCCCGGGGACGCGGGCCAGGACTTTGAGTTCCGCCAGCAGCGTGGGCGTGAACCCGTCATCTACGGCGTCCGACTGGACGAATGCCTGCAGCAGGCCCAGTGGGAGTGACCTGGTCAGGAGCGCGGAATCCGCCACGCTCTTGTTGAGCGGAGTAGGCATTTGCATAACCCTTCGAGCAGAAAACGGCCCGGTACTCCTGCCGCTCCCCCTAATTCTCCGGGGCGGCGGTTTCCCCCAAATGTCCCCATCGTTGCGGCCGTGTAAATCCGCAACCGCGGCCGCAGGCCCCACTTTCCACAATGTGCGTCTTTGCCCCTTGACGTTCTTTATTGTGCGTTTATGATAGATATCACTGTGAAATGCTTCACACCACCCGCACTGTTTCAAAGGAGAAATCATGACCATGCACGAAGACGCATTGCGCCGGGCTTCCAGCGAGGGCGGGTGGGACAGGCGGACGCTGCTTAAGACGTTTGGTGCGGGCGCCTTTGCCATTGCAAGCGCTCCCCTGCTGGCGGCGTGCACCGGCGGCAGCGGCCCCGCAGGCGGTGCCGGCAGCGCGGGCAGCAAGACAGTCTCTTTCGGGTCGGGTTCATCGGATGAAGTACCCAAGAACGCCTACAAGGCCGTCACGGATGCCTTCACGAAGAAGTCCGGCATCACGGTGAACACCAACGTGGTGCCCCACAACGACTTCCAGAACAAGATCAACACCTACCTCCAAGGCAGCCCGGATGACACCTTCACGTGGTTCGCCGGCTATCGCATGCAGTACTACGCCGGCAAGGGCCTCCTCGCCCCGATTGACGACGTGTGGGAAAAAATCGGCGGCAACTACTCCGACGCCATGAAGAAGGCGTCCACCGGTGCCGACGGCAAAATGTACTTTGTCCCGAACTACAACTATCCCTGGGGTTTCTTCTACCGGAAGAGCCTCTGGGCCGAGAAGGGCTACGAGGTTCCCACCACCTTCGACGCGCTGACCGCTCTGGCCAAGAAAATGCAGGCCGACGGCCTCATCCCGATCGAGTTCGCCGACAAGGACGGCTGGCCGGCAATGGGCACCTTTGACTACCTGAACATGCGCCTGAACGGGTACCAGTTCCACATGGACCTCACTGCGCACAAGGAATCCTGGGACCAAAAGAAGGTCAGCGATGTCTTCGACACCTGGAAGGCGCTCCTGCCCTTCCAGAACCCGAATGCCCTCGGCATGACCTGGCAAGACTCTGCGAAGAACCTCGGCGACAAGAAGTCCGGGATGTACCTGCTCGGGTCCTTCCTCACCCAGCAGTACACGGACAAGGCTGTCGCCGACGACATCGATTTCTTCCCGTTCCCGGAACTCGCAATGGAAGGCCGGGACGCCGTCGAGGCGCCTATCGACGGTTTGCTGCTGTCAAAGAAGGGCGGCGAGAACCAGTCCGCAAGGGACTTCCTGGCGTACCTCGGCACCCCCGAAGGCCAGGACGTGTATGCCTCCGTGGACAGCTCAAACATTGCCGCCGCCAAGGGGGCAGATACGTCCAAGTTCTCGCCCCTGAGCAAGAAGATGGCGGACGTCATCGCCAACGCCAAGAGCATCAGCCAGTTCTTCGACCGGGACGCCCTGCCGGCCATGGCGAACAACGTCATGATCCCGGCGCTGCAGTCGTTCATCAAGGACGGCAACGTTGATGTCAAGAACCTGGAAGCCCAGGCCAAGTCGCTCTACGCCGCCCAATAGCGGACACTCAGGCCACCACGATCCGGCACTAAGGAATATCTTCCCGTGAGTACACTTTCCAAAACGAGCCCCGGCGGGGCGCGGCGCACAGCCGCCCCCCGCACGGGGCGGGTCCGGCGGCTCTCCCGCCGCGATAAGTGGGTCCTGAGTTTCATGGTGGGCCTGCCCACCCTGATCCAACTGGTCCTGGTCTGGATCCCGACGCTGCTATCGGCGGCGCTGTCCTTTACCCGGTGGAATGGCCTGAGTCTGGACGACATCAAGCCTGCAGGGCTCAGCAACTACGAGTTCATCGCCCAGAACTACCCTCCGTTCTGGCCGGCCGTGCAACACAACGTGCTCTGGCTGGTTTTCCTCGCCGTTATCGCGACACCCCTGGGGCTCCTGCTCGCCATCTTGTTGGACCAGAACATCCGGGGCACCAAGATCTATCAGAGCATTTTCTTCACTCCCGTGATGCTTTCCCTGGCACTGATCGGCGTCATCTGGCAGCTCTTCTACAACCGCGACAGCGGGCTCCTGAACTTCCTGCTGGGCACGGCGGGAACGCCGCAGGCGGTGGACTGGTTCGGCGATTCCGGCGTCAACATCTGGGCCGCGCTCATCGCCGCGACATGGCGGCACGCAGGCTACGTCATGATCCTTTACCTGGCCGGGCTCAAGGGCGTGGACCCCACGCTTCGCGAGGCCGCGCAGATCGACGGCGCCAACGCGGTGCAGACCTTCTTCCGGGTGATCTTTCCGGCCATGCGCCCGGTCAACGTCATCATCATTGTGATCACCGTGATCGAGTCCCTCCGGGCCTTCGACATCGTCTACGTGATCAACCGCGGCACCAACGGCCTGGAACTCATCAGCGCCCTGGTCATCCAAAACCTGGTCGGCGAGGGTCAGGTGATCGGCGTCGGGTCCGCCTTGGCTGTCATCCTCCTTGTCATTTCGCTGGTACCCATCACGTTCTACCTGTCCCGGGCCTTCGGAAAGGACAAAGAGGCATGAGCATCGCACAGCCCACGGATGCCCCCGCTGCGGGCAGTTCGCCCACCGGGCGGAGCGCCGGCATCAGGTCCGGCCAGCCGGCCAACACCAAGCGCGGCAAGCCCCACTACGGCATCCACGTATTCCTCATAGTGCTCGCCGTTATGTGGCTCATCCCCCTGGTCTGGACCATCTTCACCGCGCTGCGGCCCAAGGCAGACACGGACAAGTACGGCTATTTCAGCTTCGGAGGGTCTTTCAACTTCGACAACTTCAGCCAGGCGTGGACCCAGGGCGGTTTCGCCCAATACGCCTGGAACTCCGCCCTGATCACCGTCCCGTCCGTCATCCTGGTGCTGTTCTTTGCGTCGATGATGGCGTTCGCCGTGAGCCGGGTGAACTGGAAGTTCAACGTCACGCTCCTGATCATGTTCACCGCCGGCAACCTCCTGCCGCCACAGGTCCTGGCCGCTCCCCTGTTCGAAATGTTCAAGCTGCTGCAGCTGCCGTACAGCATCAGCGATTCCGGGAGCCTGCTCAACACGTACATCAGTGTGATCGCCGTGGACACGGCCTTCCAGATCGGCTTCGTGACCTTCGTCCTCTCCAACTACATGAAGGCGCTTTCCCCTGAGCTCACAGAGGCCGCACTGGTGGACGGGGCCGGGATCTGGCGCCAGTACTGGAGCATTATTCTGCCGCTGTGCCGGCCGGCCCTGGCCGCCATGGGCACCCTCGAGGTCATCTTCATCTACAACGACTTCTTCTGGCCGCTGCTCTTCCTGCAGAGCGGCGACCGCCTCCCGCTGACCACGGCCGTCAACAACCTCCAGGGCCAGTTCCTTTCCAACTACAACCTCATCGCCGCCGGCGCCATGATCACAGCGATCCCGGCCCTGGTGATCTACCTCCTGCTCCAGCGACACTTCGTAGCCGGTTTGACGCTCGGCTCCAGCAAAGGATAAACGTGGACAACAGCAACAACGCTTCCATGGACTACATCACCGCCCACCTCGGCGCCGAAGGGTCCCCGATGCTCGCCTTCGGCGGCGACTACAACCCCGAGCAGTGGCCCGAGGAGACGTGGGAAGAAGACGTCCGGCTGATGCGCGAGGCCGGCGTCAACCTGGTCAGCGTGGGCATCTTCAGCTGGTCACTCCTGGAACCATCCGAGGGCGTCTACGAGTTCGGCTGGCTGGACCGGATCCTTGACCTGCTCCATGCCAACGGTGTGAGGGTTGACCTGGCGAACGCTACCGCCTCGCCGCCGCCGTGGTTCAGCCACAAGTACCCTGAGTCGCTGCCGGTAACGGCCGACGGCGTGAGGCACAGTTACGGTTCCCGGCAGGCCTTCGCTGCCTCAAGCGCCGACTACCGCCGGGCAGCCGCGGCGCTCACCGAGCAGATCGCCGCGCGCTACAAGGACCATCCCGCCGTCGTCATGTGGCACGTCCACAACGAGTATGGCTGCCACAACCAGCCGGACTTCTCCGACGGCGCCGCCGCCGGCTTCCGGCGCTGGCTCGAACGCCGCTACGGGAGCCTCGAGGCCCTCAATGCCGCCTGGGGCACCGCGTTCTGGTCCCAGCGTTACTCGGACTGGGAGGAAATCCTTCCCCCGCGCACGTCCGGGACCTGGGTCAACCCGACCCAGCAGCTGGACTTCGCCCGCTACTCCTCTGACGAGTTGCTCGAATGCTACAAGGCCGAAGCGGCCATCATCCGCTCGCACTCCGGGCACCCGGTCACCACCAACTTCATGGGCTTCAACATGGGCCTGCACCAGCCGGTGGACTACTGGCGCTGGTCCGAGGAGATGGATGTTGTCTCCAACGACCACTACCTCATTGCCGAGGACCTGCGGAACTTCCAGGAGCTGGCGGCCACCGCGGACCTCACCCGCGGCTGGGCCAAGGGCAAGCCGTGGCTGCTCATGGAGCATTCGACGTCGGCCGTGAACTGGCAGCCCCGCAACATCGCCAAAGCTCCCGGCGAGATGCTGCGCAATTCCCTGCAGCACGTGGCCCGCGGGGCGGACGGGGCACTGTTCTTTCAGTGGCGGGCCTCGCGCGCCGGCGCCGAGAAGTTCCACTCCGGGCTGCTGCCCCATGCAGGCACTGAGACCAAGGTGTGGCGTGAAGTGGTGCAACTTGGCCAGGCGCTGCGCAGCTTGGCCGAAATCAGCGGCTCGGTGGTCACCGGGGCTTCCGGCCGCGTGGACGTCGCCATCCTGCACGACACCGATGCCCGCTGGGCTTCCGAGCTGGACTCGCACCCGAGCGTGGATGCCTCGAACATTGCCGAGACCCGGCGCTGGCACGATGCGTTCTACCGCGCCGGCATCCCCACGGACTTCGCCCGGAGCACCGACGACCTCTCCGGCTACCGGTTGGTCATTGCCCCCATGCAGTACCTGCTCACCGATGCGGGCGTGGCAAACCTGGAGGGATACGTGCGCACCGGCGGCCACCTTGTGGTGTCGTACTTCTCCGGAATTGTCGACGAAAATGACCACATCAGGCTCGGCAGCTACCCCGGTGCCTTCAGCGGACTCCTCGGCGTGCAGATGGAAGAGTTCTTTCCGCTGCGCGCAGGTGAAAGTGTCCGGCTCAGCGGCTTCGGTGCCGGCAGCTGCTGGAACGAACTGGGCAGGGCCACCACCGCCGAGGTCCTAGCGACCGTGGCCGAGGGACCGGCTGCAGGTTCTCCAGCCGTGACCCGCAACAGCGCCGGAAGGGGCCGCTCCTACTACGTGGCCACCACGCTCGCGCCGGAGGGCCTGGGCGAACTGCTCAGCAGCGTTTGTGCCGACGCAGGAGTGCAGCCGCTCGTTCCGGACCTGCCGGAGGACGTCGAAGTTGCCCGGCGCAGCAAGGACGGAACCGACTGGACGTTCTGCATCAACCACGGATCCCGCGAGGTGCGGCTACCGCTGGAAGGCGTCGACCTCATTACCGGCGCGGACCTCAACGGTGGGCTCGGGCTCGCGGCCGGTGCAGTCGCCGTCGTCCGTTCGCCTGCCGCCCAGCTGGTCGGCACGTCGGCAAACCAGTCAACCCACTCCAGCCTGTAGGGACTCCACATGCTCGCCGCAGCCCGCCACTCAGCCATCCTCGCAGAGGTCCAGCGTGAGCGGATCGTCCGTGTGGCGGACCTGGCCAAGATGCTGGGTGTCTCCCTGATGACGGTGCGGCGGGACATCGACGCCCTCGATACGGCAGGCGCCGTGGAGAAAATCCACGGCGGGGCCAAACTGCCGGGCGGAGCCAGCACGCACGAGCCCGGTTTTGAGCTGAAGGTGACCCAGCTCAAGGACGAAAAGATGGCTATTGCGCAGGAGGCTGCCGCCCAGGTGCGCGAGGGAATGGCGGTGGGGCTCAGCGCGGGCACCACCACCTGGGCGCTGGCCCAGCTGTTGTCCGCCGGGCCGCGGATCACGGTGGTCACCAACTCGGTGCGGATTGCCAACGTTTTCCACCAGAGTTCGTCGCCGTCCACCGTGATCCTGACCGGCGGCGAGCGCACTCCCTCCGACGCGCTGGTGGGTCCCTTGGCCACGTCCTCCCTCAAGCAGTTGCACCTGGACGTGCTGTTCCTCGGCGTCCACGGCGTGGACGCCGACGCCGGATTTACCACGCCGAACGTGCTTGAGGCCGAAACCGACCGGGCGTTCGTGGCGGCGGCGCGGCGGGTGGTGGTCCTGGCCGACCACACGAAGTGGGGCACGCTGGGCATCAGCACGATCGCCGCCCTCGAGGACGCCGATGAACTCATCAGCGACGACCTGCTGGGCGGCGAAGCCCGGCGCATCCTGGGCGAACGCGTGGGCCGGCTACGGCTTGCCGCGCTCGGCGCCCCGGCCGGCGCCACATCCGGTTGACCGCTGGCACCCACCACCCCACCCTGACCCCACAACGCCTGGAGCTGCAGTGAACAACCCGGACCTGAACCTTGCCCCGGAACCCGTTACCGAGGGAACCGGCCTGCCCCCGGCATCGCTGTACTTGCGGCACTCGGGGACGGCGCTGCTGATTGATTTCAGCACCGGCGAGCCGGCCTTGGTGCACTTCGGCGCCGACCTCGGCCCGGACCTGCCGGACCTTTCGCTGCTGCGTGACCCGGTGCCACATTCCGCACTGGACACCCCGGTGACCCTGGGCCTGATCCCGCAGGCGTCCTCCGGCTGGCGTGGCCGTCCCGGACTCCGCGGCCACCGAAACGGCGGGGCGTTCTCCGCCAGGCTCCGGCTGGTAGCCGTTGCCGAGGGCGGCCCCGGTACCGCCGTCATCACCCAGGCCGATCCCGACGCCGGCATCACGGTCCGGACCGAGGTCCGGATCAACGACGGCGGCCTGCTCCAGCTCCGCCACTCCCTGACGAACGATGGGCCGGACACCTACTTCGTCGAGGAACTGGCGGCGGTGCTGCCGGTGGGCCGGGCCGCCACGGAAATTCTTGACCTGACCGGGCGATGGTGCCGGGAGTCCCACCCCCAGCGCCTTCCGCTGCACCAGGGCACCTGGGTCCGGTCCGGCCGGCACGGCCGGACCGGCCATGATGCCTCACTCCTGCTGGCCGCCGGCACGGCCGGGTTCGGGTTCCGCCACGGGCAGGTGTGGGCTGTCCACCTGGGCTGGAGCGGCAACCACGAGAGTTTCGTCGATACTGCCGGCGACGGCCGAACTGTCATGGGCGCGGCGGAATTGCTCGGGTCGGCGGAAATCAGCCTGGCACCTCAGGCCCGCTATGAGACCCCGTGGTTGTTTGCCGCCTACTCCGACGCCGGCCTGGACGGCATCACGCAAGCTTTCTACGCCTGGTTCCGCGGCCGGCCGCACCACCCGGGTGCGGCGTCCGGCAAGCCCCGCCCGGTGGTTCTCAACGTCTGGGAGGCCGTCTATTTCGACCACCGGCTGCCGGCCCTGCTGGAGCTTGCCCAGTCCGCCGCCAGTCTGGGCGTTGAACGCTACGTGCTCGACGACGGCTGGTTCCGAGGCCGGCGCAACGATACCGCGGGCCTTGGCGACTGGTATGTCGATGAGCAGCTCTGGCCCGACGGCCTCACCCCGCTGATCGACGCGGTGACCGGCCACGGGATGGAGTTCGGCCTGTGGGTGGAACCGGAGATGATCAACGAGGACTCGGACCTCGCCCGGGCGCACCCGGACTGGATCGCCGGGCCCGCCGCACCCCGCTCAGACGGCGCGGTCGGCACAGCGGGCTCAGACGGCGCGGGCAGCTTGGACGGCCGCCTGCCGGAACGGTGGCGGCACCAGCAGGTCCTGGACCTGGTCAACCCCGACGCTTGGCAGTACATCTTCGACCGGCTCGATGCCCTGCTCCGCGAGAACCGGATCAGCTACCTCAAATGGGATCAAAACCGGGACCTGACCGAGATGGGCCACGCCGGCCGGCCTTCGGTCCATGCCCAGACCCGGGCTGTCTACCGGCTCCTGGACGAACTGCGCAGAGCACACCCCGGCGTCGAAATTGAAAGCTGCTCATCGGGGGGCGCCCGCGTGGATCTCGGCATCCTGGAACGCACGGACCGGGTCTGGGGGTCGGACTGCAACGATGCCCTGGAACGGCAGACTATCCAGCGCTGGACCGGAATGGTGGTGCCGCCGGAACTCGTCGGATCACACATCGGGCCCACCACGAGCCACACCACGGCGCGGACCCACGATCTCTCGTTCCGGGCGATCACTGCGATGTTTGGCCACTTCGGCCTTGAATGGGACCTCCGGCAACTCACCCCCGCTGAGCGTGAAGAGCTCGGGCGGGCGATCGCGCTGTACAAGGAATACCGGGCCCTGCTGCACAGCGGCCACATGGTGCGCGCCGACGAGCCCGATCCCGCCCTGCGGCTGCAGGGTGTCGTGGCACACGATGGCAGCGAAGCCCTCTACGCGCTGGTGTCCGTGGCAACGTCATTCGCCGAAGTCCCCGGGCGGGTCTGCCTTCCGGCGCTGGACCCCGAAGCCCGTTACCAGGTGGAGGCCGTCTACCCGGCGGCCAGCGACAAACACGCTTTTATGCAGACCATCGCACCGGAGTGGCTCAGCACCGGCGTCGAGGCCACCGGCCGTTTCCTGGCAGCGTCCGGCCTCCCCATGCCTGTCCTCAACCCCGAGCACGGCGTGCTCCTGGCCGTCCGCCGGGTACATGAAGCCGCTACCAGCCCGCTCGGCCGCCCCGTAAGGAACTCCTAGCATGGACCAGATCACCAAGCGTGCCTACAAGCTCTCCGACGGACGGGACCTCATCTACTTCGACGACGCGGACACGGCGCTCCCGCCGGACCGCGGACCGGACCTCCGCGAACCGTCCGTCCGGCCGCCCACCGCCACCATGCGCCAGGATGTCCTGACCGGCGAATGGATCTCGATCGCGGCCGCCCGGCAGAACCGGGTGGTCCTCCCGCCCTCCCATCTGGACCCGTTGGCCCCGGCATCTCCGGACAACCCCTCCGAGATCCCCAGCCTCTATGACGTGGCCGTTTTCGAAAACAAGTCACCGTCCTTCGGCCCCGGGCTGGCCGGCCCGGAAGCGCCGGAAGGCACCGAAGCGCCGGAAGGCCTCGAAGACCTGGCCAGGACCGGCCTGGGACGCAGCCGGCAATCAGTGGGCCGCTGCGAAGTGGTGTGCTTCTCCCCCGAACACACCGGATCCCTCGCCGGAGTATCGCTGTCCCGAATGCGGACAGTCGTGGAGGCCTGGGCCGACCGGACGGCGGCACTGTCCGCGCTGCCCGGCGTCGAGCAGGTCTTTCCCTTTGAGAACCGCGGCGAGGCGATCGGCGTGACGCTGCACCACCCGCACGGCCAGATCTACGCCTACCCGTACATCACCCCGCGCACCGCCCAACTGATCCGCACGATCGGGAACTACGGCGGCACCCTGTTCGAGGACGTCCTCAGCTTCGAGCAGAAATCCGAGCGGGTGCTGCTCCGCGGCGAGCACTGGACGGCGTTCGTCCCGTTCGCCGCGCGCTGGCCGCTGGAAGTGCACATCCTTCCCCACCGGCAAGTCCCGGACCTGGCGGCGACGACCGATGCGGAACGCGACGAGTTCTCCCGGCTGTACGGCCGGCTCCTGCGCGGTGTTGACGCCCTCTACTCGACGCCGACCCCCTACATCTCCGCGTGGCACCAGGCCCCCGTCAACACCCACCGGGAAGACGTCCGGCTGATGCTGCAACTGACATCTCCCCGGCGGGAAGAGAACAAGCTCAAGTACCTGGCCGGATCCGAAGCGGCGATGGGGGCGTTCATCGCCGACATCCCGCCCGAGACCGCCGCGGTCCGGCTACGGGACGCGATCGACAGGGCTGCGGCAGTGGCCTAGCCGCGCTTATGTTGCGGTCGGGTAAAGCGCGACGGCGGACCCGCCCTGGTGCCTGAGGTCCCCGGAGCCCGGTCTTAGAGGGCATTTTTCGGCAAGCTGCCCGCGCCCATATACTCCGAGCATGCATTCCACGCGACTCGAGCGAGCAATCAACGCCCAGCCATCCGATCTTGAGCCGCGCGGGGGCGAGCTGTGAGCGGCGGTCTCGTAGCCCTGCTGGACGACGTCGCTGCCCTGGCCCGCATAGCGGCCGCCTCCGTGGACGACGTCGCCGCCGGAGCCGCCAAGGCGGGGGCCAAAGCCGCCGGCGTGGTGATTGATGACGCCGCCGTTACCCCGCAGTACGTGTCCGGGGCGGATCCCTCCCGCGAACTGCCGATGATCAAACGGATCTTCTGGGGTTCGCTCCGGAACAAGCTGTTGTTCATCCTGCCGGCACTGTTGCTCGTCAGCGCCTTCGTCCCGTGGGCCATTCCGTTCATCCTCATGCTGGGCGGCACCTACCTGTGCTACGAGGGTGCCGAGAAGGTCTGGCACAAGCTGAGCGGCCACCACGAGGCCGACGAAGACGCACCGGCGGTCGAACGGGGCCCGGACGCCGAGGCCAAGGTCGTCAAGGGTGCCATCACCACTGACTTCATCCTGTCCTGCGAGATCATGGTCATTTCCATGAACGAGGTGGCCACCGAGTCCATCTGGGTCCGGGCGTTCATCCTGGTCATCGTGGCCCTGGTGATCACCGTGCTCGTGTACGGGGCTGTCGCACTTATCGTCAAGATGGACGACGTCGGCCTGCACCTGACCACCAAGGACTCCGAGCGCTCCCAGCGGTTCGGCGAGTTGCTCGTCAAGGGGATGCCCGCCGTGCTGGCCGCGATCACCCTGATCGGGACCGTCGCCATGTTGTGGGTGGGTGGCCACATCATGCTGCAGGGGGCCTACGATCTCGGCTGGCACGCCCCGTATGACCTGGTCCATGCCCTCGAGCACCCTTTCGCAGGCATCGCGGTGGTGGGCGGCTTCCTGGCCTGGCTCGTCAACACCCTGTGCTCGGCCGTTCTGGGCGTCGCCTGGGGCCTCGCCGTGATGGCGGTCGTGGGTCCGCTGCTCAAAGCACTGCCGTTCGGCAAAAAGACGGGCGGCCATGACGAGGAAAACCTCCACGCCGACACCGCCCGCCGGGAGGAATAGCCGCGCCTAGACCCGGGCCAGTCCCGCGACCTCCGCGAGCAGCTCAACGGAGCGGATCCGCGCGTTGGTGCCGCTGTTCTGGTGCGCCACGATCAGTTCGTCGGCGTCGGAGTGCTTCGCGAAACCGTCCAGGTAATCGATCACCGCGTCCGGGGTGCCGATAGCCGAGTACTTCATCATCTGCGAGACATGCTGGCCCTGCGGGGAGTCCAGGATCATGTCCGCTTCGTCGTCAGTGAACTCGCGTCCGCCGCCGAAGAAGAGCCCGACGCGGGCGCGCAGGGTGGCCCGGAACGCCTCCTGGGCTTCGCCAGCGGAATCCGCGGCTATCACGTTCACGCCGGCGATGACGTGCGGCGCGTCCAGCTGGGCCGACGGCTTGAATTCGCGGCGATAGAGCGCCACGGCATCCTGCAGCGCATTCGGAGCGAAGTGTGATGCGAACGCGTAGGGCAGCCCCAGCTGGGCAGCGAGCCGCGCGCCGAAAAGCGAGGAGCCCAGGATGTAGAGCGGCACATTGGTGCCCTTGCCGGGGGTGGCCTCGACGCCTTGGATGCGGGTGGGCCCGGTGAGGTAGCCCTGCAGTTCCAGGACGTCCTGCGGGAAGCTGTCGGCGGACATCGGGTCCCGGCGCAGCGCCCGGAGGGTGTTCTGGTCGCTGCCAGGGGCTCGGCCGAGGCCAAGGTCGATCCGGCCGGGGTGCAGCGTCTCCAGGGTGCCGAACTGCTCGGCGATGGTGAGCGGTGAGTGGTTGGGCAGCATGATGCCGCCTGCGCCGAGCCGGATGGTTTTGGTGTGTGCGGCCACGTGGGCGATCAGGACGCTGGTGGCGGAGGACGCGATGGAGGACATGTTGTGGTGCTCGGCGTACCAGATCCGCCGGTATCCGAGCTCCTCCGCCCGCTGCGCCATCGCCACGCTCCCTGCGAAACTTTCCGCCGCCGTCTGGCCTTTGCCAATGGTTGCCAGGTCAAGGATGGAGAGGGGAAGCGTCACGAGCGGTGCCGGCCTTTCAGATGCGTTGCGTAGGAGTGGGCGCGCCGGGTCACGGCGGGCACACTGTGGACAACGACGGCGGTGGGCGGGATATTTCATCATGATCGGAATACTCAGCATGCTGAGGGAGTTGCCGCCCCTATGAGCCAAGACATGAACCAGACGGAACTGTCCGCAACCATCAACCTCAAGGACCTCGGAACAGTGCGGCGCCTCGGCTTCGGTGCCATGCGCATCGTAGGCGACGGCGTGTGGGGTGAACCCGCAGACCGCAAGGCTGCCCTCGCAGTGGTGCGCCGCGCCGTCGAACTCGGCGTGGACTTCATTGACACCGCCGATTCTTACGGGCCCAACATCAGCGAAGAGATCATCGCGGAGGCCCTCCACCCCTATGTGGATGGGCTGAAGATCGCCACGAAGGTGGGCTTCACCCGGACCGGCCCCAACAAGTGGATCCCGGTGGGCCGGCCGGAATACCTGCGCCAGCAGACCGAACTGAGCCTGCGCAAGCTGAAGGTGGATACCCTGGACCTGCTCCAGCTGCACCGGATCGATCCGAAGGTGGACGCGGAGGAGCAATTCGGCGTGCTCCGCGAGCTGCAGGATGAAGGCAAGGTCAGGGCGCTGGGCCTGTCCCAGGTGGGCGTGGCCGAACTGGAGGCGGCCGGAAAACACTTCACCGTCTCCACGGTCCAAAATCGCTACAACCTAACGGACCGCAGCTCGGAGGATGTGCTCGAGTACGCGGCGGCAAACGGCATCGGCTTCATCCCGTGGGCCCCCATCTCGGCCGGCGAACTCGCGCAGCCCGGCGGCCCGCTGGATGAGGCGGCCAAGCGCTTGGGTGCCACCACCTCGCAGGTGGCCCTCGCCTGGCTGCTCCGCCGCTCCCCGGTGATGATGCCGATTCCGGGCACCGGATCAGTGAAGCACCTGGAAGAAAACCTGGCCGCGGCTGCGGTCCGGATCGACGACGCAACTTACGCTGAGCTTGAAGCGGCTTCCGAGTCATTGACCGACGCCTGAGCACTGCGAATCCCGTACCCTACCCGCCGGAGAAGTCCGGCACAGACAGGAGATACAACATGGCAAACATCCTGATGGTCGTATCGGCCGCCGACTCGCTGACCATGAAGGACGGCAGCGAACACCCCACCGGCTACTGGGCCGAGGAACTCGTGGTCTCGCACCGCGTGTTGCGGGACGCCGGCCACACAGTTCACATCGCCACACCGGGCGGAGTAAAGCCCACGGTTGACCAGGTCAGCCTGGCCCCCGAGTCGGCGGGCGGTAAGGACCGGGCGGACGGTTTCCGCGAGTACCTTGCCAACATCGACGCCGAACTCTCGGCTCCCTTGGTGCTGGCCGACGTCGACATCAGCAACTACGACGCCGTGGTGATGCCCGGCGGGCACGGTCCCATGACCGATCTGTACAAGGACGCCGATCTGGGCCGCCTGCTCGTCGCCGCCGACAGTGCCGGAAAGGTGATTGCACCCTTCTGCCATGGCCCCGCCGGGCTGCTTAGCGCAACGCTCGACGACGGCTCCTTCGCCTTTGCGGGCCGCCGCCTCACCGTCTTCACCAACGAAGAGGAACTGAATGGCGGGACCGGCGAGAACACCCCGTGGCTGGTGGAGGACGCGCTGAAGGACAAGGGCGCCGTCATTGAGAATGCAGCCGCATGGAGCTCCAACGTGGTCCGCGACCGCAACCTCATCACCGGCCAGAACCCGCAGTCCAGCGAGGACGTGGCCAAGGAAGTGGTTAAGGCCCTGGCCGGCTGAAGCGGGTCTTCAGTGGCCGTGTGGTTTGTGACGGTCCCTGACGCCCGGTGAACCGCAGTTACCCCTCGTCTCGCCCCGTTTCGGCAGCCTTTGATCATGGCCCCACGCTCCCGGATAGTTGCTGCATCACAGCGGAATTCCGCCGCATCATCACCAACTTTCAAAGGGGCACCCATGATCAGGTTCAAGACCAAAAAGGCTGCCGGGGCAGCACTCGCACTCATCTCACTCCTGGCATTGGCAGCCTGCTCGGACCCGGGGGCAACCGCGGCGGCAGCGCCGGCGTCGGGCGCCACAACAACCGCTGCGGGAAAGACGTTCAACCTGACCCCGGAGCAGAACCGCTTCAAAGTAAACGTGGATGCCAAGGCCGCAGCTCTGGTTCCGGAAGCCATCAAGGCGGACGGCAAACTCACGGTGGTCACCACGGGAGGTTCAGCCCCGCTGACACTGTTCGCCACGGACAACAAGACGCTCATCGGCAGTGAAGTGGACATCGCCTACGCGGTGGGCGGGGCGCTGGGGCTGGAGGTCGAAGTGCTTCCCGTTGCGTGGGCCGACTGGCCGCTGGGCGTCGAGTCCGGGAAGTACGAGGCAGTCCTGTCCAACGTGACCGTCACCGAGGCACGGAAGGAGAAATTCGACTTCGCCACCTACCGCAACGACCTCCTGGGCTTCTATGCCAAGGCCGACTCGTCCATCGGCGACATCAAGGAAGCCAAGGACGTCGCGGGCAAGCGCATCATCGTGGGCTCCGGCACCAACCAGGAAGCGATCCTGGTGCGCTGGGACGAGGAGAACAAGGCCAAAGGTCTCGAGCCGGTCGCGTTCCAGTATTACGACGACGACTCCGCCTCAACGCTGGCGCTGCAGTCAGGCCGTGCGGACTTGACGTTCGGCCCGAACGCGTCCGCTGCCTACAAAGCCGCCAAGGACGGCAAGACCAAGGAAGTGGGCACGCTGAACGGCGGCTGGCCCCTGACCGCTGAGATCGCGTTCACTACGCAGAAGGGCAATGGACTGGCAGTTGCCGCCCAGGCGGCCCTGAACCAGCTCATCGAGGACGGCACCTACACCAAGATCCTGGACCGCTGGGGCCTGTCATCGGAGGCCGTCCAGAAGTCCGAACTGAACCCGGCAGGCCTTCCCAAGAAGTAGCCTGCCGACGAATGAATCCCCGCCTCGCTCCAGCGAGGCGGGTATTCTTGTGTTGGCTATCTGTCCGTGGTGCGCAGTCTAAAAACGACGTCATCGAGGGCACCGAGAGAGGCGAAGAGCGAGTCCCGATGTTCGGGCGAAAGCTGTTCCAGCACCTCCTCCAGTGTCCCTGTCACCGCCGCATCAATGCTGCTCTTGTTCCGCCGGGCCTCTTCCGTCAAGGAGAGCAACGACTTCCTTTTGTCGTCCGGATCCGCGACCTTTTCCACCAGGCCACGCCCAGCCAGTTCACGAACGGCAGCGGAAACGTTCGACGACTTGATGTCCAGCGCGGCCCCCACTTCGGTGACGCTGGAGCCATCATGACCTTCCAGGTATCCGAGGATGACCCGCTCGGTGACAGGCAGGGGTTCGAAGCCGGCACGCATCGGGCCTTTGCGTTGGACCCACCAGGCAAGGTCCAGCAGCGCCTTCGCTGCCTCATGCACTTTTTCCATTCCACAATTTTGTTATGCGCGTATACATATGTCAACATAATGAAGCCGTCGAACGAAAGTGAACCGATCCACCCCATGACCCACTCGTCAAAAGCATCAGCATCCCTGATGACCATGCTGGCATTGCTCAGCGCCCTCGGGCCCTTTGCCATCGACATGTACTTGCCCGCATTCCCGCAAATGATGCAGGACCTGAACACCACCGCAGCCACCATTCAACTGACGCTCACCACGTTCATGCTCGGCATGGCAGTCGGCCAGTTGGTCATCGGCCCGCTGTCGGACCAATTCGGCCGCCGCAAGCCGCTGCTGATCGGCGCCTTCGTCTGCCTGGTCGCGAGCGTGCTCTGTGCTGTGGCACCAAATATCGAGACCCTGATTGGAATGCGCTTCATCCAGGGCTTCGCGGGCGCGGCCGGCGTGGTTCTGGCCCGTGCCATCGTTTCTGATTCAGCCCGTGGCGTGCACGCCGCCAAGCAGTTCGGCATCCTGATGGCCGTTGGCGGCATCGCCCCGGTTCTCTCGCCGCTGGCTGGCGGCGGCGTAATTGGCTTTGCCGGCTGGCGCGGGGTGTTCTGGGCACTGGCCGTCCTGAACCTGCTGATGGTCATCGGTTCCATCATCATCGTGAAGGAAAGCCTGCCGCGGGAACGTCGCAACAAGGGCGGGGTGAAGGAATTGTTCGCAACCACCGGCCGGGTGCTGGGCAACCGGCGTTACCTTGGTTTCACCTTTGGGTTCGCCTTCGCCATGGCCGCCATGTTCGGCTACATCTCGGCCTCGCCGTTTGTCTACCAAAACATTCTTGGCCTCAACCCCACGGCGTTCTCGCTGATCTTCGCGCTCAACGCGTTGGGAATCACCATCACCAGCATCGTCGGCGTCAAACTGGTCGGCACCCTCGGTCCGCTCCGCATGACGTACATCGGAGTCTCGGGCCTGGTGGTCTTCAGTGCCGGCCTGCTCGCAGTCGTCACGGCAGGGAACACGCCGCTGTTCCCGACGTTGGTGCTGATCTTCCTGGCGATATCCTCGCTGGGCTTTATTTTTGGCAATGCCGCGGCGTTGGCGACCGACCAGGTCAAAAAGTACGCGGGTACCGGGTCTGCGATCATGGGCGCGCTCCAGTTCACGCTGGCCGCCATCGCCTCACCGCTGGTGGGCCTTGCCGGAGAAGGCAGTGCGGTGCCGATGGCGATCGTGATGCTCGTGGCCGGCATCATTGCCCTCCTGAGCCTCGTGACCCTTACCCGCGGGGCCGTGGCCGCGCCGGAACCCGAGCAAGCGGAACGGCAGTTGGAAACCGCAGCCCGCTGAGCTGCCACCGCGCTACATTAGCTGCTCCCACACCGTCAGCTGCAGCGTGACAGTCCCGCGGGTACCGTCACCGTCTACGGAACGGTCGACGACGGCGCTCTCCCCGCCGCCGTCGTCGGCCCTTCTCCCGAAACCAGCCACGTGCATCAGGCCCGGACCGCCGTCGAAGCCTCATCCGCGGTGCGCACCGGCGTTTCCAGGCCCAGGATTTCGCGCAGCGTGTTGCCCGCGTACTCCGTGGGGTAGACGCCGCGCTCCTGAAGTTCCGGCACCAGGTGGTTCACGATGTCATCCAGGCCCGTGGGGATCAGCCACGGCGAGATGTTGAACCCGTCCACCGCGCCCACCCGTGCGTACTCGGCCAGCTGGTCTGCCACGCCGGTGTAGGAACCGGTGAAGGTGGCGTCCACCCGTGCTGTGCGGGAGGTGACGAACTGCCGGATGGAGAGGCCCTTGTCCTTCGCCTCGGCCCGCCACTGGTCGGCCAACTGCCGCGCCTTGGCGCCATGGAAGCCGCTGCCGCGGGTCTCGGAAGTCTCCTCCACTACGGGATCGATCTCCGGAAGCGGCCCGTCCGGATCGTACTCGGAGAGCTCGCGGCCCCAGAACTGCTCCAGGTAGGCCACCGCCTGCTGCGGTCCGATCTGGAGGCTGCGCACCCATTCCTTCTTCTCTGCCGCCTCTTCAGCGGTGGGGGCAAGGATGAATTCGCTGGCCGGCATGATCTGCACAGCGTTGGCCCCGCGGCCGGCGGCAATCGACCGGGCCACAAGGTCCTTGCGGAACTTCAGGGCTGCCTCAAACTTGGGGTGGGCCGAGAAGATGACGTCCGCCTGGCGGGCCGCAAAGTCCCTGCCCTCCGGCGAGTCGCCTGCCTGGAAGAGCACGGGCCGGTACTGCGCGCTTCGCGGCAGGCGCGGGGTCACGTCCACGGTGTAGTGCTGGCCTTCGTGCAGCACCCGGCGGGCGGGGCCGGCCGGGCTGTCCCAGGAGTCCCAGATGCGCTTGGCCGTCTCGACGAAGGCTTCGGCGTGCTTGTAGCGGTCTGCGTGGTCCAGGTACCCGCCGCGGCGGAAGTTCGCGCCGGTCCAGGCGTTGTCCGTGGTGACGATGTTCCACGCGGCGCGGCCACCGGAGATCAGGTCAAGCGAAGAGAGCCGGTCCGCCAGGTCCGCGGGGTCGTTGTACGTGGTGTTCTGGGTAGCCACCAGCCCGATGTTTTTGGTCACGGAAGCAAGGGCGGCCAGCATGGTCTGCGCGTCCGGGCGGCCCACCACGTCCAGCGCGTGCGGCCTGCCGAGGTGTTCGCGCAGGCGGAGTCCTTCGCCCAGGAAGAACGCGGCGAACAGCCCGCGCTCGGCGGTCTGGATGATGCGGCGGAACGATTCGAAGTCGGTCTGCGATCCCGATTCGGCCGCCTTCCAGATGGTGCCGGAGTTGACCCCTTGGAAGAAGATGCCGAACTGCAGCTTGCCTGCCGGAGTGAAGACGTCGGATTTAGCACGGCTGTGCTGTGTCATGGTTTTCCCCTTAGTTTCCGGCAGCGGCCGTGGATGAGTAGCGGCTGGCCGGACGTGTAAGTCCCAGCAGGTCGCGGAAGGTGCCGTCCTGCACTGGCGCCTGAAGGACGCCGCGGCGCCGAAGCTCCGGCAGGACCAGCCGTGAAAGTTCGTCCAGTTCCAGGGCGAGCGACGCCGGGTGGAGACGGACGCCGTCGGCCTCCGTCAACAGCGGCTCGAGGAGGTCCGTGAGCCCGGCAGCAGTGCCGGCATAACGTGGTCGGCCGGTTTCAGGGCCCGCCACCCGGTCAACCGCGGCCTGCCCGCGCGAGTCCAAAACGACATCGAGCTCGGCGATAACAGCCACGGCCGCTCCCACGCGGTTTCGAACCTCCCTGATTTCCGCGACGAGCAGTTCGGGTGTGGGCGCCGTGACGAGGACGGCGTCCACGGCATCCGCCGCAACCTGCCCCGCACCCACTACGGATGCGGCCGCAAGCACGGGCAGCTGCCCCTGCAGTGGCCTGGGAATGATGGACGGGCCCTTGACCGAGTAGGCGGGGCCGGCAAAGTCTGCCGGGGTTTTGAAATCAACGTAGTGCAGCTTGTCCACGTCGACGTACCGGCCGGTGGCGACGTCGCGGATCACGGCGTCGTCCTCCCACGAGTCCCACAGCCGGCGGGACACCTCAATGGAGGCTGCCGCTTCCTGCGCCAGCGCTGCGCCGGTCACGTTGGTGCGTCCGACGGCGGCGGCGGCCTCGGGCGAGTCCGCTGCAGTTGCGATCCACCCGGCGCGGCCGCCGGCCACATAGTCGAGGCTGGCGAGCTGGGTGGAGACGTGGAACGGCTCGGTGTAGACCGTGTCCACCTCGGGAACCAGCGCGATGGTCCGGGTCAGCGGCCCTGCGTAAGCGGCCCGCTGCAGCGCATTGGCCCGGCCGGGTTCCGGGGCGTCCGCGAAGGTGGCCACGTGGAACCCTGCGGATTCGGCGGCGAGGACTGCTTCGGCGAGGCTGGCGAAGTCCCCGCCGTCCCAGCCCGCACCGCCGAGTTCGATGGCCAGGAAGCCGTCGTTGCCCGGCTTCGCCGTGCGCTTTTCCGTAGTGCTCACCTCTGGTCCTGACGTTCGTAGGGAATCTTTTCGCCCGCTTCGATGGCCACCGGCAGCCGGTTTTCGGCGGGCGGCAGCGGGCAGGTGGCCAGGTCGGTGTAGGCGCAGGGCAGGTTCACGGCCCGGTTGAAGTCCAGGTGCACGGACCCGTCCGCTGCGGGAACCACCGAGAGCGATCGGTTCGCCTCGTAGGTGGTGATGCCTGACGTCTGGTCCGTGAACAGCACGGACAGCGTGCCCGGCACGTGGCCGTTGAACGCAGTCAGCGCCAGCTCCTGGCCGGCCAGTTTGAAGCGGATCTCGCCCGGCGCCTCGTAGACGTGCTGGATGCCTTCGACGGCGGCGCCCACCGTGGTTGACCGCGGAACCTCGAACGGCACGTACGTTCCGGCCACTGCGAATGCCGCGTTCGGCGTATAGGCGGGCGTGCCCTGGTATTCCTGCAGTAGCGGGTTGCCGGGGTTCCGGGGCCGGACAATGTACTCGCCGCCGCGTTTGGCAACCTCGATCACGGTGTCGCCCGAGGCCAGGTTGATCCCGCCGCGCTCCTCTATGGGGCCGAACGTCACTGCGGCGCCGGACGCGGCGTTCAGTTCCTTGCCGTCCTGCTGCAGGCTCTCGCCCGGTTCGAGGACTACGCGGACGACGTCGTTATCCACGCTCCAGGTGCCGGGAGCACCTTCCAGCGGGGTGGCTTCGGCGCCCAGCCAGTGCAGGTGAGTGACCGCGAGGAAGCCGTGCGGTTGGGCGCGCTTGCGTTCGTGGGCGTCGTGCCAGTCCTGCCAGTCGGCGTCGAACGACTCAAGGGCGGTCTCAGTGGATGTTGCGTTCATGATGCCTTTCCTGAAGGTGCCGTAGTGGCCGTTGCCTGGGCGGCAGCGAAACTTTCCTGGGTGACCGTCTTGGATTCGGGCAGGGCTTCCTCCGAGAGGCCCCAGCGTTCCAGGACCTTGGCGTAGGAACCGTCCTGGATGGCGGAGTTGAGCGCTGAAGTGAGTACGGGAGCGAGGCCGTTGCCGCGGAGGGTGGTGGCTGCCACCAGTGTTTCGGAGGGCCAGCCGGCGTTGACCTTGCCCACCACCTTCAGATCGTCCCGGGTGTTTTCGCGGTACACGGTGGACGGGTAGGGTGCGATATTGAGGTCGGTCCGGCCGGAGGAGAGCGCCAGGATGGTGTCGGCGTCGGTGGAGTAGTACTGCAGGAGGGCCGGAGCCTTCCCTTTTTCCTCCAACTCCTTGTTCCAGGCGAGCAGGATCTTCTCCTGGTTGGTGCCCGAACCCACGGAGACCTTCAGGCCGGAGATGTCGTCCGCGCCCTTGATGTCGTAGATGGCCGATTTCTTGGCTTCGAAGCCCATGAACGCCGCCCGGTAGGTGGCGAAGTCGAACAGCTTCACGCGGTCCTTGTTGACGCCCACGTTGGAGAACACGGCTTCGAAATCACCTGACTGGGTCTTCAGGGGCCAGTTCTCCCAGGAGGTGACCTGGACGTCGAGTTCCAGCCCCAGTTTGTCCGCCACGAGCTGGGCGAGGTCCAGTTCAACACCAATCGGCGTCTTGTCGTCCGTGGCGTGGAAGCTCAGCGGGATGGATCCTGCCGTGGTGGCCACGGTCAGCTTGCCGTCCTTGCCAATCAGCTCCGGGACCGTCGCGGCGAGCGCAGCGTCTTTGTCCGCCCGGATCCGATGCTGGTCAGGAGCGGTGTTGTAGACCACGCCGTTGCGTGCCGCCGTCGCGGACGCGCCCGATCCCGAGGCGGCGGAAGCGCCGGGGTCTGAGCACCCGGCGAGTGCCGCAGTTCCAAGAAGTACGATGGCGGGGAGCGCCGCGAGGGAGCGCACGCGGCCTGGGCGGCGGTTGGGACCAGTGAAAAATGCCATGGTGGATCCTTTAGATGTTGAAGGCCGGTTCAAGCACTTTGGAGAAGAAGCTCCGGGTGCGGGATTCCTGCGGGTTGGCGAAAATCTGTTCCGGGCTGCCCTGTTCCACGATCTGGCCCTCGTCCATAAACACCACGGTGTCCGCCACGTCGCGGGCGAAGCCCATCTCGTGCGTGACGATGATCAGGGTGGTGCCGGACTTTGCCAGTTCGCGGATGACGTCCAGCACCTCGTTGACCAGCTCGGGGTCAAGAGCTGAGGTGGGCTCGTCGAACAGCAGGATCTTGGGGTTCAGGGCAAGGGCGCGGGCTATGGCCACGCGCTGCTGCTGGCCGCCGGACAGCTGGCGGGGGTAGGCGCCCGCACGGTCCTTCAGGCCAACCCGGTCCAGCAGCTCGAGGCCACGGCGCCGGGCGTCCTCCTTGGAGCGGCGCGCTTTGCCGGGCTGGGGTGCCACCACGGGCGCTTCGGCCACGTTCTCCAACGCCGTGAGGTGCGGGAAGAGGTTGAAGCTCTGGAACACCATGCCGATCTCGGTGCGCTGCTTCAGGATGTCCTTCTCGCGCAGCTCATGCAGCCGCTTGCCCCGGACCTCGTACCCCACCAGCGTCCCGTCGATGGCGATGTGGCCGGCGTCGACTTTTTCGAGGTGGTTGATGGTGCGCAGCAGGGTGGACTTGCCCGAGCCGGACGGGCCCACGATCACGGCCACTCCGCCCGGTTCGACCGTGAGCGTGATGCCCTTCAGGACTTCGGTGGCGCCGAATGACTTACGGACCTTGGTGATCTCCACGAGTCCGCGGGTGGATCCCGGCACAGCCAGTGTGGCAGTTACGGCGGAGTTCTGGGCGGCGGTGGCGGTGCTCATCGCGGGCTCCTTGCTCGGCTGGGGGCCACGGCGTGGGTGGCGAAGAATTTGCGGGCTTTCTGCAGGGGCGTGAGCGGCAACGTCCGCACGGCCCCCTTGGAGTAGTGCCGTTCGATGTAGTACTGGAACACGCTGAGCACGGAGGTGATCACCACGTACCAGAGGGTGGCCACCAGCAGCAACGGCAAGACCTGCTGCGTTCGGTTGTAGATGACCTGCACGGTGTAGAACAGCTCCGAGTACGCCAGCACGTAAACAATGGACGTGCCCTTGACCAGGCCAATGATCTCGTTGAACGCCGTGGGCAGGATGGCCCGCATGGCCTGCGGCAGGACAATCCGGGTGGACCTGCGCCATGCCGGGATCCCCAGTGCGGCCGCGGCTTCAAGCTGCCCCTGGTCCACGGACAGGATGCCGCCGCGGATGATCTCCGCCGAGTACGCGGCCTGGTTCAGGGTCAGCCCTAGCACTGCTGCCGCAAACTGGCTGATCAGTGTGGTGGTCTGCACCTCGAAGAAGCGGACGTCGGTGAAAGGGATGCCGAGGCTGATCTTCTCGTAGAGGTAGCCCAGGTTGTACCAAAGCAACATCTGGACCAGGAGCGGCGTGGAGCGGAAGATCCAGGAGAAGGTCCACGAAACGGAGACCAGCAGCGGTGAGGCGGACAGCCGCATCAGTGCCAGGATGAAGCCCAGGACAAACCCAAGAATGCCGGAAATGGCCGTGAGTTTGAGCGTCTCCAGGAGCCCGTTGACCACGGACTGGGCGGTGAACCACTGCGCCACCACACCCCATTCCCAGCGCGGGTTGGTTGCCAGTGACCAGGCGACAGCCGCAACGCCGAGCGCTACTGCCGCCGTTCCCACCCAGCGCCATGGATGTTTCGAAGCCACCAGGGGATAGCCGGAATAGTCGGTGGCCGGGCCGCGGTGTTCCGGGTTAGGGGTCCCCGGGCTGGTGGGACCGGGGTAGCCGGGACCGGGCTGGGTTCCGGACGGACCGGACGTTTCGGCGCCGGTGGGCGCGGGTCCGGGAGCCGGCTGTGCTTGTACTGACTCCGCTGTGGCCAGTTCTGCCGGCTCTGCCGGCTGGGCCACCCTGGTTCCTGCTGAACTCATGCGCGCCACCTCGTTTCGTCTGTCTGTTATCGGTGCGGAGCGGGAAGCTCCCGAGTGCTGGCTGCAAATCTAGGGCCGCCGCGAAAGCGTCAGCAAGGCGCCAGGTTGCATAACTTCACCGGGCTTCGCGCAGCGTCATGAGTCGGTTTCTTGCGCCGTTTGACGTGCTGTGACGCGGAGTTAACGGGCGTGACCGAGCCCTCGACCGGCGTCGGGCGTGCTGCCTAGCATGGGCACTCAGCCGCCGTCCGTCAGCCAGCCACGCAAGGCAGTGGCCCACGCCCGGACCATCCCGATCAGGAGCCCCCATGTCAGCGCATGTACCTTCCGTTGTCTTCATCGGCGGCGGTCCGCGGACTGCCGGGGTGCTGGAACGCCTTGCCGCCAACCGGGCCGCGCTGTTCCCGGGCCCGCTGGATATCCACGTGGTGGAACCCTACGAGCCGGGCTCTGGCCGGATCTGGCGTTACGACCAGCACCCCGGCCTGATGCTCAACTCCACCGCCGCGGACGTCACCATGTTCACCGACACCTCCGTGGCGTGCAGCGGTCCCGTCGTGGACGGACCCGGGCTCGCCAAGTGGGCCGCGGGCGTGCTGGACGGGTCCATCACGGACGTCCCGGAGTTCCCCCTCGCCCTTCGGGCGCAGCTGCGTTCCCTGACCGGGGCAACCTTTCCCTCCCGGCAGCTGCAGAGCCAGTACCTTGAGTGGTTCTTCCGCCGCACCGTTGCCAAACTCGGCGGGAACGTAACGGTCCACCGCACCACTGCCATCGCGGTGGAGTCTGCCGGAGACACTGCGGCACCTGGTTCCAACGATCGGAAGCACGACGCCGGCACGCACCTCGTGCGGCTGGCAAACGGCGGGACGCTGCCCGCCGACGTCGTCATCACCGCCATCGGCCACACGGACTCGCGGCCGGACGCCGCATCCGCGGCTTGGTCCGGCTTCGCCGCCCGCCACGGCGCGTTCCACGCGGCACCCAGCTACACCACCGACGTCGACTATTCCGCCCTTGCCCCCGGCCAGGACGTGATCGTTGCCGGGATGGGGCTGGCATTCGTGGACCTGCTGGTGCTGCTGATGGAGGGACGCGGCGGCCGCTTCGAGGAAACGGCCGACGGCGGCCTGCGGTACCAGGCGTCCGGCAGGGAGCCTCGACTCTGGGCTGGATCGCGCCGCGGCGTGCCCTACCACGCCAAGATTTCCGCTTCGCTGCGCGGTGCGGCTCCCGGCGAGCTGCGCTTCTTTACCGCCGAGGCTGTGGGTGCGCTGCTGAAACGCCATGCCGAGTTGGATTTCGAGGCGCACTTGTGGCCGCTCATTGCCAAGGAGGCCGGGTACGGGTATTACCGGGAGCTGTTCACGGGCAGCCCGGACCGGGTCAGCACTGACTGGGCGGAATTTTCCGCCCGCTTCGCAGGGCTGAACTGGTACAGCGCTGAGCGGGAGGAGCTGGTGTCATCAGTGGTCCCCGAGCCTGCCCTGCGCCTGGACCTCGAAGCCCTGGACCGGCCATTCGCCGGGGAGTCGTTCGGAGGTTTGGTTGACGTCCAGGCGGCAGTGGCGCGCTACATCGAACACGATCTGGAACTTCGCGACAGCGCGGACCACCCCGAGACGATGGCCCTCTTTGTGGCACTCCTGAAGGTCTACATGGATCTTGGCAGGCTGGTCCCGGCCGAGCGCCTCAACGCCCGCTCCCAGCAGACCGTCCACGGCTGGTGGCACGGATTCTTCAGCTTCGTGGATTCCGGGCCGCCCCCGCGCCGGCTGCGCGAAATGCTGGCCCTGCACCGGGCCGGTCTGCTGCGCTTCCTGGGCCCGGGCCTGGACATTGCGGCGGACGAGTCCACCGGGGAATTTGTGGCCGGCTCAACGAAGGCCGGATTCAGCGTCCGGGCCAAGGCGTTCATCGAAGCGCGGCTGCCGGCAACCTCCGTGGCACGCTCGCTCAACCCGCTGCTGGCCTCGCTCCACTCCTCGGGACTGGGAAGCGAACAGCTGCTGCTCACGGCCGACGGGATCCATTCGACCGGAAAGCTGGTCGTCTCGGACCGGCACGAGCTCCTGAATGGAGACGGCAGGGCGAACGGCCGGCTCTTCGGCGTTGGCCCGGTAACGTCGGGTTGGGGTGCCGGCGCCTTTGCCAGGCCGGGCACCAATGCGGCCCCGTTCCGTGAGAACGACGCCCTGGCCAGGACTGTCCTGGGGGTGGCAGCGGAACTGGTGTCCGCCTCCTCGGCGCAGCTTAACCCCGCGGCACCGGAGGTCCTGCTGCTCCCCATGCACGATCCGCGGGTCCGCCCCCTCCTGGACGAGCTGGCCGTGGAGTACGACTCCCGCTACGGCGACCGTTTTGGCCGCGGTGCCGCCGCCGAGGAACTCAACCGCTACCCGGCGTCGGAATTCGAGGGGCAGGGTGGTGCGCTGCTGGTGGTCCAGGAGAACGGCGAGTCCGTGGCCGGCGGCGCCTTCCGCCGGTATGACGCGGACACCGCGGAGTTCAAACGGATCTGGACCCATTCCGCACACCGCCGCCGCGGGCTGGCCCGCCTGGTGCTGACCGAACTGGAGTCACTGGCCGCCCAGCGGGGCTACCGGCGCGTCTACCTCACCACCGGTCCCCGCCAGCCCGAAGCCAAACACCTGTACCTCACCACGGGCTATGAGGCGCAGTTCGACCTGGAGCAGGACCCCGAACTAATCGGGTCCCTCGCCTTCACCAAGGATCTGCCGGCGCAGGTATCACCAGGACGGTAGTGCCGGCACCGGGCCGTCAACGTCAACATGTTCGGCGTCGCCACGCGCCAGCCACTGGAGCAGGCCCTCGCGGTCGGACGCAACGCGCAATCCGCCGTCGCCGATCACCCATTCGTCGCGTTCTTCGGTCACCAGCGTCATGCCGGGAGCACCCTTGGCACGCAGGGACCGCACCACGGCTTCGAGCGCGTTCAGCAGCGAATCCGGGTCGGCCTCCTCGATGGTCCAGGCGGTGTCCAGATCATGGTGGTGCACCACCACCTCGGCAATCCGGAGCGCCACGATGGACGTGGCGGGGACCGCCTTGCCACCCGCCTGCACCTCCGTCGCCGCGAGATCCCCGCTCAGCCGCTGCGCCTGCTCGGCAAAGTTCCGGGCGGACTCCCGCACTTCGGCAATGAGTTCCTCCCGCGGCAGGGCCGCCAGGGCAGCGATCTCCAGGGAGCGGGCCTCGGGTGAGGCGTACAGGGGGCGTTCCTCCCCGGAGGTTGCCCATTCGATGAGATTCACCAGGGCACGTCCGCTGGATGCAACGTGGGCAATGACGTCAGCCCGGCTCCATCCCTCGCACAGCGACTGAACGGTCATCTCGTCGTCGGCAAGGGACTCAACAGTGGCCAGGAACATGTCCGTTTCCCTGCCGAGGCGGGACAGGTCCGAGTAAAGGCGTGCGGGGTTGATCATTTTGCCAGCCTACCCACGGGCCGGTTTGCAGACCACCGTTCCTGGCAAGCCGTTCCATACCCAGATCGTCTCGACTGAGACGATCAGCATTGCCCAGGGCTTACCGCCGCCAACCGGCAGTTTGAGATCAACAGCATATGAATACCCCCCGGGCGGAAAGCCCGGTATTTCCCTCATATGGGGCGCGTCACACCTCTGTCAGGCTGAAAGCACTCGGAGGACGGCCCCTCGGATTCTCCCGGTGCCGCAGGCCTCCACTCAGTCAGAGAGGACTTGGGGACCATGTCACAACCGCACGCCGTCATAGCCGAAAATCCACAAAAGGAGGCGCGGACCGCCAATTGGGTCGCCTTCATTATTTGCACTGCGCTCCTGTTTGACGGCTACGATCTCGTCATTTACGGCACCGTCCTGCCGGGGCTACTGGCAGACCCGGGCCAGATCGGAGCGTTTGACGCAGTCACCGCCGGCCTCCTCGGCTCCTGGGCCCTCATCGGGGTACTGGTAGGCTCACTGGCTTGCGGCGCTGTGGGTGACTTTTTCGGCCGACGCCGGCTGTTGCTCCTGGGCATAGCCTGGTTCTCCATTGGCATGTTCGCCACAGCCTTTGCCACCAGCGTCCCTGCGTTCGGTGCGCTGCGGTTTGCGACCGGTCTCGGCCTGGGCATTGTTATCGCCAGCGCCGGCGCCACCATGGCTGAATTCGCACCCGCGGGACGGCGGCAGTTCTACAACGCCATTGTGTATTCGGGCATCCCGGCGGGCGGGGTCCTGGCCTCCATCCTGGGCATCCTGTTCCTCGACAGCATCGGCTGGCGCGGGCTTTTCATCATCGGCTCCCTGCCGCTGGTCATTCTCCTGCCCATCGCCTGGCGCAAGCTGCCCGAATCACCTCGGTGGCTGCTGTCACGGGGCCGCGAACAGGAGGCCCTGGCGGCCGCAGAACGCACCGGCGTCCCGCTCATCGAAGAGCAGATCATCCAGCAGGTCGGCGCCGCGCCGCAGAAATCAGGCTTTGCCGCCGTATTTTCACGCCAGTTCGCGGTGGCAGCCATCCTGCTGGGCATGATGTCCTTCTGCGGTCTGCTGCTGACATACGGGCTCAACACGTGGCTGCCCAAAATCATGGAGGGCTACGGCTACGGGCGGACGTACTCCCTGTTCTTCCCGCTGGCACTGAACCTCGGCGCGGTGGCCGGCGGCTTGCTTGCCTCCCGCCTGGCGGACAAGAGCGGTCCCCAGCGGGTCATCGCGGCCACGTTCGCACTGGCCACCATTTCCCTGGCACTCATGACCTTCAGCTTTCCGCTGCCGCTGCTTTTTGCTTTTATCGCCCTCGCCGGCGTGGGAACCCTGGGAACCCAGGTGCTGATCTACGGGTTCCAGTCCAACTACTTCACCACCAATGCCCGGGCCGCCGGCGTTGCATGGTGCGCAAGCGTGGGAAGGCTGGGCGGAGTGCTCGGTCCGATCATCGGCGGCTGGCTGGCTGCCGCCGGCATCGGCGGATCCACGGCCTTCTACATCTACGGGGCCGTGGCCCTGGTCGGTGCACTCGTCACCGTCCTGGTGCCTCGCCAGCGCAGGCTGGAGGAAGCCGAGCACAAGGTCGAGGAGATCGCAGAAGGCCGGACAGAGGACAGCATCCCTGCCGAGCAGTTCAAATAATCCAACGCCTGCCGTGCTCCACCGGCCCGTTGCCCCGGGCAGCATTACGTCGCCTAAATATCCTATTAGGGCCTATTATGGTTATTCTCTGAATAAATCAAAAGCCTGGGCATCGGGCCGACCAGCGGAAGGACGGGACCACCTTGGACATCCGCCAACTGAACTATTTCATCGCGGTTGCTGAGGAGAGGCACTTCGGCCGGGCCGCCAAGCGCCTGCACATGGCGCAGCCACCTCTCTCGCAGCAGATCCGCCAGTTGGAGGATCAGCTTGGAGTCAAGCTGCTCAACCGGACCACCCGCAGGGTTGACCTCACGGCGGCGGGTCAGCTCCTGCTGGACCGCGGCCGGCAGATCGTCAACGACGTCGCGACGCTTCAGGCCGATGTCTACCAGGTGGGGCGGGGCGCAACCGGCGTCCTGCGGGTGGGCTTCTCGGGGTCTGCAACCTACGGCGTCATGCCCCGGATCGCCCGCCTTGCGAAACAGGTCCTGCCAGGCCTGTCCCTGGCGCTGCACGGCGAAATGCTCACGCCGACCATGGAGGCGGGGCTTCGGGACGGCACCCTGGACGCAGCCTTGCTGCGTCCACCGGTCGCGTCGGAGGACATCGACTACAGGACGGTGACCCGGGAGCCGCTCGTTGTCGCGCTTCCCTCGTTCAGCGCCCTGGCCGTGGACCGGCCTGTGGCAATGCACGAGCTTCAGGACCAGGACTTCATCGCCTACGGACCCGAGTCTGTGCTGTACCGCACCACCGCAGACCTGTGCCGGCAGGCGGGTTTCCAGCCACGCATCACCCAGGTGGTTGGGGAGACCTCCACGATGCTGGCGTTCGTTGCAGCGGGCGGCGGGGTGGCGGTCATGCCGTCCAGCGTGCAGGCCTTCCAGCTTGAAGGCGTCGCCTACCGCGAAATAGAAAACGTCCCCGACGTGGAGCTCGCTGTCGCCTGGATGCGCGGGCATCATTCGGCGCTGCTGCACAATTTCCTCGACGTCGTGGTGACCGCAACTGCGGACGCGGCGGCGCCTGCTCCCGGCCCTGCGCCGTTTCCCACTGATGAAAGGCTTACCCACGCATGAAGATCGCAGCCATTGAGGCGATTCCCTACTCGATCCCCTACCTTCATCCACTGCACTTCGCGTCCGGTTCCGTGCACGAGGCAGACCACGTGCTCATCAGGCTTCGCACGGATGACGGCGTGGTGGGCACCGCTGACACCCCGCCGCGCCCCTACACCTACGGCGAGACGCAGAAGTCGATTGTTGCGGTGGTGGAGGACATCTTTGCTCCGCAGCTGATCGGCGTCGACATTTTTGACCGCGAGAAGGTCCAGGCCATCCTGTACCGGACGGTGCACAACCAGACCGCCAAGGGGGCTGTGGACATCGCGCTCTGGGACGTCATCGGCAAAACCCTCGGTCAGCCGGTGACAAAGCTGCTGGGCGGGTACACGGACTCGCTGCGCGTCTCCCACATGCTCGGCTTCAAGCCCGCCCAGGAATTGCTGGCATTGGCCCTGGAGTTCCGCGAGACCTACGGCATCAACACGTTCAAACTCAAGACCGGCCGCCGGCCCCTCCACCTCGACGTGGAGGCTGCCCGGGTATTGCGGGAGGGGCTGGGTGAGGATGCGGAGCTCTACATGGACGCCAACCGCGGCTGGTCAGCCAACGAGGCGGCGGAGGTCCTGCGCCGCACGGCGGATCTGGGCCTGCAGTTCCTTGAAGAGCCCGACGACGCCCGCGAAGTCCTGGGCCGCCGCCGCCTCGTGGAGAACTCCCCGATCCCCATCGCCGCAGACGAATCCGCCGCCAACCTCGGCGAGGCCGCACGCGAAATCCTCACCGGCGGCGCCAACCTCCTGGCTGTGAAGACGGCCCGGTCCGGCTTTACCGAGGCCGCCAAGATCGTCGGGATGGCCGAGGGGATGGGCGTCGACGTTTACATCGGCAACCAGATCGACACCCAGGTCGGTACGGCCGCCTCCGTGACCTTCGGCGCCGCGTTCGCCCACACGGCCAAACGTGCAGCTGAACTGTCCAACTATCTGGACATGGCCGACGACCTGTTGGCCGAGCCTCTGGCCATCACCGGCGGACGCATCCGTGTTCCCGAAGGCCCCGGGGTGGGCACCGCCGTCGACGAAGACAAGCTCTCCCGCTACCGCTCAGACCGATAACAGCCCCCTCTACCGAAAGGACTTTCATGAAGTACCTGGTCCACATGGACGTCAACCTGCCCGCCGACCTGCCCGCCGACGAGGCCGCGCAAATCAAGGCCACAGAGAAGGCCTACTCGCAGGAGTTGCAGCGCTCCGGCAAGTGGCCGGAAATATGGCGGGTGGTGGGAGAATACGCCAACTACTCCATCTTCGACGTCGATTCGAACGACGAACTCCACGAGATCCTGCAGAACCTGCCGCTGTTCCCCTACATGGACATCTCGGTGGTGCCGCTCGCGAAGCACCCCTCGGACGTGAAGTAAGCGCCCGCACAAATCGGCCCTAGCCCGGCCGTGTCCTGGGTCAGTCCTGGACCCGGAACACGGCCGCGAGCTCGCTGCGGGAGCGGATTCCCATTTTCCGATACAGCCGGGTCAGGTGGTACTGCACGGTTTTCTCCGCCAGGAACAGCGCCCGGGCCGCCTCCTTGTTGGTGGCGCCGCCCGCCACCAGTTCGGCCACAGCCCGTTCCTGCGCCGTGAGCTGGAGGTGGTGGTCGCTGACCGCGGTGAGCACCGGGTCGGCAGGGTCCGGCACGTTCCCGACGTCAAGCCCTGTTGCCTTGAGCTCCCGGTCGCACCGTTCCACGTAGGTGGCCGCCCCCAAGGAGTCGTATAAGTCGCGGGCCGCGCGCAGGACGGTCGAGGCCAGGCGCCGCTTGCCGGCCCGGCGCATGCTCTGGCCGAAGGCAAAACTAATCCGTGCGCGCAGATACGGCCGGTTGAGCCCCCTGAGGTGGCCCAGGGAAGCCTCAAAATGTTCCCTGGCGGTGTCCGGGTCTCCCTGCGCGGCCACGAGCCGGCCCCTCGCCCACGCCATCCGGGCCATATCCGAGGGTATTTCGCGCTCGCGCGGCACCCGTTCGAACGACGTGAGGAACGAGTCGGCGGCGTCGAGCTGATCGGTCATCACAAGGGCGTTGACGTAGGTGTCCTGCCAGGGCCAGAAGGAGACCCGATGCTCGGTCCAGGGGTCCAGCTCCGTCAGCGGCTGCAGGACAGCCAAAGCGCCCTCATAGTCCGCCCTCGCCTCGTGGAAGCGGGCACGGGCGAGGCTCGCCGGCACTTGCATGGCGCAGTATGTTCCGGGCTGCACTGCGGCCTGGGAAACGTAATACCGTGCCCGCTCCCAGTCCCCCCGCATGGACCATAGCTCCGCCGCAGTCCAGTAAAGCAGCGGGCGGATCAACGGCATCCGCGAAGTCTCGAGGCGCACAGATGCGCGCGCCACGGTGGCGGCCGCCGCATCCCAGTTGCCGAGCACCAGATGGGTGCGTGCGAGCCACGCCTCAGCCCAAAGGGAAATCCGCATCGAGCCGCCGCGGTATTCAGTGGGAGCTGCGGACTCAAAGTTCACCAGCGCCGTTTCAACGTTGTCCAGGCGCAGCGCCAGCCAGCCGGCGCCCATCTGGACGCGCTGTTTCTGGGCGTTCTCGGCAGCATGTTCAAAAGCCCGGTCATAGGAAGCCTCCGCCTCCGACACGCGGCCCTGTGCGTACAGGCCCAGGCCGTAGATGGCCTCCGATTCAATGTGGGCGGGGGTTCCCGGCCCGGTAAGGTCCATGGCCCGCTCTGCCCAGGTGGTGATCATCGGGCCGTCCCAGGACGCTACCCCGTGCAGGACGAAGCGCTGCGCCACCTGCGCGGCGGCAGACGGGTCACGCTGCGGGTTGGAGGTGCGCCAGGCCATCTCCAACTGCGTCTGCGCGCTGTCGTTTTGTCCCGACGCGGTGGAGAGGTAGCCCAGCACGGAGGAGCGCAGCGGCGACGGCGGCAGGGCGTCCACTGCCGCAGTCCACATCTGGGCCTGGGCAATGTTGCCGGAACCCACCAGGGCATCCACTGCCCGAAGGAGCCTGTCGTTCCGGGAACGGATGTCCAGGGAAAGCCGGGACGCGGAGAACAGCGCTGTTGAGGCGTCCTGCCACGCGCCTACCCCGGCCTGGCGCCGGGCGAATTCCTCCAGCTCCTCCGCCAGGGCCTCGTCCGCGCCGGGGGTGGCCGCGACGCGGTGGCCCAGCCGTTCGCCCTCGGGCTGCACGGCCTCAGCAGCCAGCCGATGAAGCGCAATGCGCCGGCTGGGAACAATCTGTTCGTAGATGGCCTCCGCGGTGCCTGCTCCGGAGAAGACGACGGCGGAGCGGGCCTGGTCAACGGTCAACCCCAGCAGCCCGGCACGGTGTCCCTCATCGAGGGCGTCCATGACTGACACCACCCCGCTGACCTCGGAAACCTCCGCCATGCCTGCGGCGCTCCCGAGTACTGACACGGCCTCCGCGACACCAACCAGGCCCGGAGACGCCGCGGCCAGGACGCTGCGCACCCGGGCGCGCACGCGGGACGTTGGAGGAAGGGAGGGAAACCAGGTCAGCCAGGTTTCGGCCGGAAGCTCTTGGAGCAGCTCCACGATCGGTTGTGCAAGGCCGCCGGTGTGCCGGACCAGGCCGTGGGCCGCCGTCGCACTCAAATCCACGCCGAGTATCCGCCTGGCGAGATCCTGCACCTGCTGCGGGGTAAGCGGATCCAGCGGGATGGTTGCCACCTGATGTCCCGTCAGGAAGTCCAGCGCGCCGGCGGGGACGCGTAAAGCGTCATCGGGGTTGAGGGTGAGCACGAACAGAATCCGTTTCCCGTGCAGCCGCCGCATGACGAAGGTGAGGATGCGCAGGCTCTCGACGTCGAGTTTGTGGACGTCATCCACGGCGACAACCACGCTGCCGTGGGACTGCAGTCCTTCCAGGTGGGTGCTGAGGGTGGAAGCGTAATTCACAACCTGGGCGGGCGTAAGTGCCGCGACAGGCCCCGCGGGCAGGCCAGGGCCGGCGTCGTAATCCTTGGCCGAACGCAGCGGCAAGGTGAGCATGAGCTGGGAGTAGCCGGCGAGGGGAAACTGTGCCTCCCACTCATCGCCCATGGCGGACAATACCCGGACGCCACGTGCCCCGGTACGGCAGTGCTCGAGAAAGAACTCCAGAACCGCGGTCTTCCCGGACCCGGATGGGCCGGAAATCACCACGGCGCCCACTTTGCCCTTGCGGACGGTCCGGAAAATCTCCAGCAGCTCCTCAAAGACTCCGGACCGGCCAACGAGCGGTAAGTCCTCCCCCACTTCACCGTGTATGGAGGCCGCCGTCATGGCCGCAACTCTACCGGAGCCCCCCTGCCGGACCCGGCGGCGGCCGTCCATCACGGTGTCCTCAGCCCAGGTCCCCGCCGGCGACCGGGAGGATGCTGCCGGTTACATAGGACGCTTCATCAGATGCCAGGAACACGATGGGTGCGGCCTGTTCGTCCAATGTCCCGTAGCGCTTCAGAAAGGACGAGTCCACGGTCTGGTCAACGATCACCTGGTACCAGGCCTTTTCCGTGGCGGATTCGGCTTCGGGACCGCGCTTGACCTGGCGGGGCGGCGCCTCGGTGCCGCCCGGGGCTGCCGCAACCACGCGGATGCCGCGTCCGCCCACTTCCATTGCCAGCGACTGGGTCAGGGCGTTGACCCCGCCCTTCGCAGCCGCGTACGGCACGCGATGCATGCCGCGGGTGGCCACCGAGGAAACGTTGACGATGGTGCCTGAACCCTGCTCCAGCATGGCCGGCAGCACAGCGCGGCAGGTCCAGAGAGTGGGGAAGAGCGAGCGGCGGATCTCCTTCTCGATCTTCTCCTCGTCGTACTCTTCATACGGGCGGGCCCAGATGGTGCCGCCGACGTTGTTGACCAGGACGTCCACCCGGCCGTGGGCGGCGAGCGCCGCCGCCACGGCCTGCTGCGCTCCTGCAAAGGTCTCAAGGTCTGCGGTCACCGCGGTGGCCGAACCTCCTGAACCGGAAGCGCGCGCGGTTTCCTGGATCCCTTGCGCCACCTCATGGACCAGCTCGGCGCGGTCTACGAGGACGACGGCGCCACCCTCGGCTCCGATGCGCTCGGCCACCTTCCGGCCGATGCCCTGGGCGGAACCGGTCACCACGGCCACCTTGCCGGCGTACCGGCCGGGGGTAACGAACTTCCCAGCGTACGGCCGCGTCATCGGCTTCCAGCCTTGGCGTCGATCGCTCCGGCCATGGTGTCTTTCGCATCGCGTGCATGGGCCATGATGACCTCCCGCACCCGCGCCTTGTCCTGGCGTTCAAACGCGTGGACCACATCGAGATGGTCCTGGGTGACCCGCGCGAAAATGGGGGTTCCCGCCTCGAGGGCCGCAGCCATCTGCGCGTGCACGTCGAGCCGGCGGTAGGACTCAAGCAGCATGGGGTTGTCGCAGACCACGAAGAGGTATTCGTGGAATTCCTCGTTGGTGCGTGCGAACTCGTCCGGGTCCTGGATGGTGCCGTCAGTTACGGAGCGGGCGGTGGCCTCGGCGAGCCGCCGGAACTGGTGCAGCTGCTCCTCGCTGAGGCGGCCGAGCATCAGCTCGCTCACCGCGAGCTCCAGGCCCATGCGCGCGTCCAGCTGGGCAAAGCTGTCCTCCTTGCGGAAGTCCAGCCGGCCGGTCTCCAGGGAAGAGACCGCCTCGCTGCGGCTCATCGTGTCGCCTTCGGCCTCGATCTTCTCTGCGGGTGCCGGTGCGCCTGTTTCGGCGTCGCCACCGGTGGTTTCCTTGGGGGCAAAACGCTCGAAGTAGAAGTTGGCAGGTTTGATGCCCTCGGAATCCAGCCACTTCGACACGGCGTTGACCATGGGAGGCGGCCCGCACAGGTAGATGTCGACGTCGCCGTCGTTCAGGTGCTTTGGCTCGATGATCTGGGTGACGTAGCCCGTGTGGGGAGCGGAGGTGCCCGGTTCAGAGGCAATGTAGTCCCACGTGAACTCGGGCAGCTTGGCCTCATACTCGCGCAGCCAGTCCAGGCCAACGATGTCCGCTTCCCTGGTCAGGCCATAAATCAGATGGACCGGTACCGACGGCGGGTTCTCGGAAAGCTTCTCGAGGATGGACAGGAGCGGGGCCAGCCCCGTTCCGCCGGCCAGGAGCAGCAGGGGACGCTTGGGCTCACGCAGGAAGAACGAACCGTAAGGACCCGTGAACTCGATGGTGTCACCCACGGCCGCCCTGTCACGCAGGTACTCGGACATCGCGCCCTGGGGTGTCACCCGGACCATAAACGATGCGTCCTGCACCTCGGGGCCGCTGCTGAACGAATAGGAGCGCTCGGCGTCCGTTCCGGGGACCTTGATGTTGACGTACTGGCCCGGGAGGAAGGCCAGGGCGTCCCGGTTTTCCGTCTCCAGGGTGAAGGAAACCGTCGTTTCCGAATGCTTGTTGAGCTCCTTCACGGTGGAGGTGAAGGTGGTGGCTGAGGTTTTCGCGGATTCCGACGTGGCCGGGATCTGAATGGTCAGGTCGGACTCCGGAACCGCCTGGCAGGTGAGCAGGTACCCCTTTTCGAGTTCATCCTCTGTCATCGCGTCATCAATGTAGTCGCCCGGATCGAAGGAGCCGGAATCGCAAAAGGCCTTGCAGGTGCCGCACGCGCCGTCCCGGCAGTCCGAGGGGATATTGATGCGTGCCTTGTACGCGGCGTCCATCACGGTCTCATAGTCGCCGACCTTGATGACCTTGGTGACGCCGTCCTCGAAGCTGAGGGCTACTTTATGGCCCATGGTTTCCTCCTGGCTGGGGCCGCGTCGATGCGGCCCGGGTAGTGCGGATGTGCCCGACGGGCACGGATTTTGAAACGGCCAAGGCCGGTGCCGGGCTAATGCCGGGCACCGGCACGGGGGCCGTCAGATCATGTAGACGTCCACGACGTGGTGGATGTAGTCGTTCTTGAGGACAACCTTCTTTTTCCGGATGACCGGCTCACCGGTGAGGTCGATGGTGTAGTAGCTGGTCCCGAAGTACGTGTCCGTGGTGTTGTAGCGGAAGTACAGCGTGAACCAGTTGAAGCGCACCTTCACCTGGTCGCCGTCGTGCTCCATGATCTCGACGTCGGTGATGTTATGCCCGGTGCGGGGCTCCGGCAGGGACGTGGCCGAGGACCGGTCCGTCTTGATCCGGAACACGCGGTCCTCGATGCCGCCGCGGTTGTCGTAGTAGATGAGCGAGATCTCGTTCTGCGGGTCCTCTGTCAGCCGGTCATCGACGTCCCAGGCGGGCATCCAGAACTCGGAGTCAGGGTGATAGCACTGAAGCCACTCATCGAACTGGCGGTCATCGAGCAGGCGGGCCTCCTTGTACAGGAAGGCACGGACGGTTTCGAGCGTGGCGATCTCCTCGGCACTCTTGAGCGCCGCGGCGGGCATTGTCAGGTTGGTCATGGGTTCTGCACTCTCTCTGGTTCCACGTGGACGGGGGTCAGGCTGTGACTGGAACAGAGTCCAGTGCGGAGATCTCCGCTTCAGCCAGGGCCCGGTCCATGACTTCCTTCCAGTACCCGTGCTGAATGGGGTAGAGCCCCTCGTCCTCGGTGCGCACCCCGGAGGCGATGACCTTGGTCATGCCCAGCGCCTGGGCCTGCTCGTCGGGGCCTGCGATCTCATGGGTGGATCCGCGGGTCATGTCGTTCCACGGGGCCGAGGTGGCCCAGTACGTCTTGTTGCAGGACCGGAACTCCTCGAGGTCATCCGGAGTGGCCATGCCGGTGGCGTTGAAGAAGTCCTCGTACTGGCGGATCCGCTTGGACCGGTTCTCCTGTGACTCGCCCTTGGGTGCGATGCAGTAGATGGTCACCTCGGTCTGGTCCGCGGAGATGGGCCGGAAGTGGCGGATCTGCGAGGAGAACTGGTCCATGATGTAGACATTCGGGTACAGGCAGAGGTTCCGCGAGATGTTGATCATGAAGTTGGCCATCTCCTCGCCATACTTGGCAACGAGCTCTTCGCGGCGGTCCCACAGCGGGCGGTCCTCGGGGTTGGTCCATTCCTGCCACAGCAGCAGATGTCCGTGGTCGTAGGAATAGAAACCGCCCTTGACCTTGCCCCACTTGCCGGCGTCCATGGCCTTGGTGGTGTTGGCGGAGTCGCCGGCGCTGCGGCGGGCCGTGGTGGCCGCATAGTTCCAGTGCACGGCAGTGACGTGGTAGCCGTCTGCACCGTTCTCGGCCTGCACTTTCCAGTTGCCGTCGTAGGTATAGGTGGACGAGCCGCGCAGCACTTCGAGTCCCTCCGGGGACTGGTCCACGATTGAGTCGATCACCTTGGTGGCATCACCGAGGTGTTCTTCGAGGGGGAGCACGTCTGCCTTCAGGGAACCAAAGAGGAAGCCGCGGTAGGACTCGAAGCGGGCCACCTTGGTGAGGTCGTGGGAGCCCTCTTTGTTGAAAGTCTCCGGGTAGCCCGCGTTACGGGAGTCCTTGACCTTCAGCAGCTCACCGGAGTTCTTGAACGTCCAGCCGTGGAACGGGCAGGTGAACGTGGTGCGGTTATCCGTCTTGCGGCGGCACAGCATGGCGCCTCGGTGCGAACAGGCGTTGACGATGCAGTTAAGGTTTTCGTCCTTGTCGCGGGTGATCATCACGGGAGTGCGGCCGATGTTGGTGGTGAAGTAGTCCCCTACGTTGGGGATCTGGGATTCATGGGCGAGATAAACCCAGTTGCCTTCGAAGATGTGCTTCATCTCCAGCTCGAAGATCTCTTCATCGGTGAAAATTTCGCGCTTGGCACGGATGACGCCGTTCTCACGGTCGTCGATCACGGCGTCGGCAAGGACCTCGCGGACATGGGCCAGGTTCTCGGTCATGGCGTGCTCCTTCATTGGAGGGTGCTGGACGGATGAGCGGGAGGTCCGGGCCATCCCGCGGTGCCCAGTGGGAACGTTGTCACGTAAGTCTTGCCTGTCGTGACCGCCCTCACATCAGGCAAACACCTAGGTTCGGCCAAGGGTGTCTTTATGTCTGCTTCATGACAGAAAACAGGCCAAATCGATATTTGTAGCGTCATTATTTCGGGCCTACGATGAGACGGACATCACGCGATCTGCGTCGTGACAGGTTTGGATCCTGCAGCACCGGTTCGCACCGGGTTCAGGACCAGAGCCTGCCGCCCCCTATTCAAAGAGGAGTATGGACATCACCATGACCGAGACCCAGGCAGACACCCGCAAAGAGGACGAGGGCACTGCAGTTGAAGCCGGCTCCAAAGCCACCGAACGCTTCACCGCCTCAGGCAAGCTCTCCCACCTGGATGTGCCGAAGGAAAGAGTGAGCCTGCTGGCCGGGGCACTCATCAAGGCCGCCAACGACATCGTCGTAGAACACCAGGTCACTTATGAGGAGTACAACGCACTCAAAGCCTGGCTCATCAAGGTAGGCACTGACGGAGAGTGGCCCCTCTTCCTGGACGTGTGGCTGGAGCACAGCGTGGAGGACGTCAACGCCCAGGACCGCCCGGGCACCGTGGGAACCATCGAGGGACCCTACTACGTGCCGGGCTCCCCGGCGCTCCAGACCCCCGGCACCGTCGAAATGCGTGAGGACGAGGAGGGCACCCCACTGCACTTCAGCGGCCAGTTCACCGACACGGACGGCAACCCGATCCAGAACGCCCAGGTGGAAATTTGGCATGCCGACAGCGCCGGGTTTTACTCCCAGTACGCACCGGGCCTGCCCGACTGGCTCTTCCGGGCCACGGTCAAGGCAGGCGAAGACGGCCGCTTCGAAATCAACACGATGCGCCCGGCGCCCTACCAGATTCCCACGGACGGAGCCTGCGGGCAGCTGATCAGCGCGGCAGGCTGGCACGCCTGGCGCCCGGCACACATCCACATCAAGGTTTCCGCGCCCGGCTTCCAGCCCGTAACCCAGCAGCTGTACTTCCCCGGCGACCCGCACAACGCTGACGACATCGCCTCGGCAGTCAAGCCTGAACTGATGCTCGACCCCAGGCCGCGCACGGATGGCGGCACCGGCGAAGAAGTGGTCTATGACTACGTCCTCGCCAAGGAAGGCCAGCACAAGTAAGAACCACCGCCCAGAATCGGTGCCGGCGCCTCGGCCCGGCACCAAAGGCGCCCCGGAGTGCAAACTCAGGGGCGCCTGTATTTTTTGCCGTCGTTGCCAGGAGCCCGAATGCTGCCATCCCGTCAGGACCAACCCGCCAACCCGCACGCACGCCAGCCCCTGCTGGAGCGCCCGGGCGTCCGTCCCGCAGGCATGCGCCAGCTCTTCCGTGACATGGGGCTGCCCTATGTTTCCAACGGGGTGATTGGCCTCATCTTCTCCGCCTCCGGCCCCATCGCCGTGACCCTGGCCGTGGGAGCGGCGGGAGGACTCACCGAGGCCCAACTCGCGTCGTGGGTGTTTGGCATCCTTTTTTCGGGCGGGGCGGCCACGTTGGTCATGTCTCTCCTCTATCGGCAGCCTCTGGGCTTCGCCTGGTCCATTCCCGGGACGGTGCTCCTGGGTCCCTCCCTTCAGCATCTGTCCTTTGCGGAAGTGGTGGGGGCCTTCTTCACGTCCGGTGTGCTCGTCCTCGCGCTGGGCGCCACCGGAGTGGTACGGCGGATCATGGCAGCGGTTCCGATGCCCATTGTGATGTCCATGGTGGCGGCCGTATTCCTCAAATTCGGCACGGACATCGTGTCCTCAACACAGGCGAACCCCGTCGTGGCTGCCCCCATGGTGGTCGCGTACCTGGTCCTCACGGCGGTGCCTGCCCTGGGCCGGTTTCTTCCACCGGTGCTCGGCACCCTTGCCGTAGGGTGCCTCGCCGTGGCGGCAAGCCATCAATTCTCCCTTCATGCGCGCGGACCGATTCTGGCAACCCCGGTCTTCACCCTCCCTGAGTTCACGTGGGCTGCCCAGCTCGAGCTCGTTGTTCCCCTGGCCCTCACCGTGTTGTTTGTGCAAAATGGCCAAGGCATCGCCGTTCTCCGCGCCGCCGGCCACAATCCGCCGGTCAACGTCTTCGCCATCGTTTCAGGCGCGTTTTCGTTGCTCAATGCCGGCTGCGGCGCTGTCTCAGCGTGCGTGACCGGCCCTACCAACGCCCTCATGACGTCCTCGGGAACCAGGCAGCGTCAGTACACTGCTGCCGTGGTGTTTGGCACCCTGGCCATCGCCTGCGCCCTCCTGGCTCCCGCACTCACCCGGCTCATGCTGGCCACGCCCACGGAATTCATCCTCGCCCTCGGCGGCATTGCCATGCTGCGGGCCCTCCAGCAGGCCTTTGTGACCGCGTTCGCCACGACGTTCACGCTGGGGTCCCTGGTGACGTTCGTGGTGACCATGTCCGGCATAAGCCTTTTCAACATCCATCCGGCGTTCTGGGGCCTGGTCATCGGCTACGCGGTGTCCCGGGTGCTTGAGCACGCGGACCATGCCGGCCCTGAGGCCAAGCTGAAAAGCGGCACGTCTGCACCACATCTGAAGGCATCGGCCAACTAAGCTAGCGGCATGGCCAACAAAACCACTGCAGAAAAGCTTGCCACCATCCAGAAGGGCTACACCCTGGAAGGTGCCACCATCGAGCTGGGTGCCGCCATTGTCGACGGCGAACTTCACAAGGAAGCCCAGGTCCGGCTGCCGCTGTCCATGATGAACAGGCACGGCCTGGTGGCCGGCGCCACCGGCACCGGCAAGACCGTCACGCTGCACATGATGGCAGAGCAGCTGTCCGCGGCCGGCGTTCCCGTCGTCCTCGCCGACATTAAGGGCGACCTCTCCGGGCTGGCGACGGCGGCGGCCGGCAGCGACAAACTGAAGGCACGCACGGACAGCATCGGCCAGCCCTGGGCCGGAAAAACGTATCCGGTGGAGTTCCTGGCCCTCGGAGGCGACGGCAACGGCATTCCGGTGCGCGCCACTGTCACGTCCTTTGGCCCCATCCTGCTTTCCCGCGTCATGGAACTCAACGACACCCAGGAGTCCAGCCTGCAGCTGGTCTTCCACTTTGCGGACCAGAAAAACCTTGAACTGGTCGACCTGAAGGACCTCCGGGCGGTCATCCAGTTCCTCACCTCGGACGAAGGCAAGGACGAGCTGGAGGAGCTGGGCGGCCTGTCCAAGGCCACAGCGGGCGTCATCCTGCGTGAACTGGTGAACCTTGAGGCGCAGGGCCTGGAGAAGTTCTTCGGCGAGCCGGAGTTCGATACCGCCGAGCTGCTCCGGACCGCCCCGGACGGCCGCGGCGTGGTTACCTGCCTGGAACTTCCCACGCTGCAGACCAAGCCGATGCTGTTCTCCACCTTCCTGATGTGGCTGCTGGCGGACCTGTTCGAGGACCTGCCTGAAGCCGGCGACTTGGATAAGCCCAAGCTGGTGTTCTTCCTGGACGAGGCCCACCTGCTCTTCAACGGCGCGTCCAAGGCCTTCCTGAGCGCCATCACCACCACCATCCGGCTGATCCGGTCCAAGGGCGTGGGGATCTTCTTCGTCACCCAGACCCCCAAGGACGTGCCCGCGGACGTCCTGGGCCAGTTGGCCAACCGGATCCAGCACGCCCTCCGCGCGTTCACCCCGGAAGATGCCAAGGCCCTGAAAGCCACCGTCTCCACGTTCCCGGTCAGCGACTACGACCTCGAGGAGACCCTCACGTCCGCGGGGATCGGCGAAGCGGTCATCACCGTCATGAACGAAAAGGGCGCCCCGACGCCGGTTGCCCTCACCCGGCTGCGCGCCCCGGAATCGGTCATGGGCCCCAGCGCCGACGACCTCGTCAAGAGCACCGTGGCCGGATCGGCGCTGCTCGCCAAGTACGGGACCGCCGTGGACAACATCTCCGCCTACGAAAAACTCACGGGTAAGGGTGCCGCGTCCACCGGCGACGCCGCGCCGGGTGAGCCGCCGGCTCCGAGTGCTGCCGGCCAGGCAGGTACCAGCCAGGCCGACGTCGACGCCGAGGCCCGCCGGATCGAAGAGGAAATCCTGGGCCGGCCCAGCAGCCGCCCGGCTCCGGAACGTGCTTCGGAGCCCGCACCATCCCGGACACGTCAAGCCCCCGAACCGGCACCGGCAGGCGGCGGGATCGCAGGCGAGCTCGCCGGCGCCCTCGGTGGCGCTTTGGGCGGCGGCCTCAAGAGCATGGTCCGGTCCATGGGAACCCAGCTCGGCCGCGAGCTGCTCCGAGGAGTGTTCGGCACCTCGTCCCGGCGCCGCCGGTAGGCAAAACCGGACGATGCCGCGCGCCGTACTCCCGCCGTCGGACGTTAACAAAGCCCCTGCCCTCCCCAGCGCCGGCCGCCCTGCTCCAGTGTTCAGCGGGCTTGCAGGTAACGTAAGGGGCGTGCAGATGAGTCAAGCGTTGGTGAGGATCGCGGCCGGGTGGCTGCTGGGCCTCATGCTTGCCGTGGCTGCTTCCATCGTTGCCGTCAACGTGGTGAACAATACCGTGGCAAGCCCGCAGCAGCCGGTCCGCGAATACCTGGACGCGCTGCAGCAAGGCAACGGCGGCAAGGCTCTGGGGCTCCTGCGGGCCAGCGTGCCCCCCAGCAACGCCGCAATGCTTGACGGGACGGCCCTGAAGACGGCTGCCTCGCGCCTCGCGAACATCACCATCGGCGAGCCTGAGAACCGCGCGGGGCGCCAGGTCATGGTTCCGGTGCAGTACACGATCGATGGCAGCCGCCTGCGCACCGAGTTCCTGCTGGAGGAGACGGGCACGGAATGGCTGTTCTTCAGGACCTGGGCCTTTGTGCCGTCGCGGCTGCCCACTTTGGGCGTCACGGTGGTGAACTCCAGCGAAGCCAACCTCAACGGTGTCCCGGTGAACATGCCGGCCGGACGGAACTCCTTTGCCGTCCTATACCCCGGCGAATACGAGGCTTCCCTCAACGGTGCGTACTTCGCCGCCCCGGCCACCCGCGCCACCATCACCTCCCGCGATGCTCCCGCAGCCCCGCTGAACCTCCTGACCGAGGCCACAGACCAGCTCCGGAACGATGTGGGCCAAAGGGTGAAGGAGTTCCTGGACGGCTGCGCCGCCGAAGCCGTGAAACAGCAGCGGCTGCAGCCCGACTGCCCCTTCTACTTCTCCAGCACCAACAATGTGGACGATGGCACCATCAAATGGACCATCACGAAGTACCCGGAAATCTCCATCGAGCCCTTCGGCGGCCGCTGGATGGTTGCTCCCCTGGACGGCAAAGCCAAGGTGGAGGCTGTCCAGCAGAGCTCCTTTACCGGCGCCTGGTTCCCGTTGAACGAAGAGGTGGACTTCAGCTTCACCACCCGCCTGGACGTCGAGGGCGACACCATCAAGGTCACCCCGCTCCTGACCTACTAGCCGGAGCAAGCCTCGGATTTCCGCGGGCGCCGCAGGTCCGGAGACGCAAAAGGCTGCCTCCCGTGACGCAATGTCCCGTGAGGCAGCCTTCCGGTCAGTACGACGGCGGTGGTCAGTCCATGCCGCGCAGGTCCAGGACCAGCTCGGTGTCGCCGTCGTCCGTCAGCAGGACGGGAATGCCCCAGTCCTGCTGGTACAGGTGGCAGGCGGCGTGGTCCGGAATCTCGCCGTCCTCGTTCTCCGGGCCGTCGCAGGCCGCGGCACGGGCGGTGATGTGCAGGACGCCTTCCGGGATGCCCGAGGCCAGCTCCAGCGTCCGGAGCAGACCGACGGACGTGCCCCCGCCGGCCACGAGCAACTCCGGCGGCGTGGAGGAGATCTTCAACTGGGTGGGGTCGCCCCAACGGTCGTCGAGCTTCTGGCCGGTGGGCGCGGTGAAACGGACCGTCAGCTCCATCAGGCCAGGCGCCACCGGGCTCTTGGGCCGGTGCGTCTGTGATGCGCCCTCGTCCACCTGCTGCGCCTCCTTGGGGATCGGCACGTACACCAGCTGGTGCTTGTTGGCCTCAACCACCACCAGAAGCGGTTCAGACCCGGCCGCCTGCGTGTGGTCCACAATCACGTCGGAGGGCTCGGAGAGGCCCCGCGCGAGGGTGGACACTTTTCCTGCCGCGGGGTCGTAGCGGCGCACGGCACCGTTGTACGTGTCCGCGATGGCCACGGAGCCGTCCGGCAGGACGGTCACGCCCAGCGGATGCTGCAGCCGTGCCTCGCCCGCCGCGCCGTCACGGAAGCCGAAGTCAAACAAGCCCTTTCCGACGGCGGTTTCCACGGTGACCGTGCCGTCGTCGGCTATCGCCAGCTTACGCAGGGCGGACGTTTCCGAGTCCGCCACCCAGATGTTTCCGTCGGTGTCTTCGGCAAGGCCGGACGGCTGGGCGAACCATGCTTCGTGGGCTTTCCCGTCAAGCAGCCCTTCCAGTCCGTTGCCGGCCACGATGGCCACAGCGCCCGTCAGCGGGTCGAAGCTGAAGATCTGGTGGGTACCGGCCATGGCCACCACCACGGCATTGAGCTTGGTGGACCAGACAACATCCCAAGGCGAGCTGAGCGAGACCTCCAGCGGGTGCCCGCTGAGCTGGCCCGTGAACCCGGCGGCGTCCTCATCCACGCGGGCCGGGCCCGTCTCCAGCAGCCGCTGAACGCCGTTGCCAGCGAGCGTGGTTGCTGTTCCGTCCGTGAGGGACAGCCCGCGCAGGCGGTGGTTGACGGAATCGGCAATGACGACGTCGTAGCCCGCCTTCGCTGCCACGTCTTCCGGAAGCAGCACAAGGCCCTGGGGTTCGTTGAACCAGGCGGTCGGCGTGATGGAGTCGACGTCCGCGGCGGGGCCGTCGGCGTATCCCTTGGTGCCCGAACCGTAAGTGCGGAGCACCGTCTGGAAGTCGGTGCCCAGCTCCACGAGACGGTGGTGGCCGGTATCCGTCACAAGCCAGGTGCCGTCGTCGGACGTTTCGGCGTCGGGGGCGCCTGCCTCGGAGCTGCCGCGGCCGGCAGGGAGGAAGAGCGCCTTGCCCGGGAAGCGCAGGGTGCCGGAGGTGGCTTCCGGCGCCACGTAGGGGCCTGAGCCCCGGTGCAGGGTGCCCTTGGCCTCGTGCTCGGCGATCAGTTCCGGGATGAGCACGGCCAGGCCGTCTGCGTGGCCTTCGCCGGACAGGTGGGCCACGATGTAGCCTTCGGGATCGATGACCACCAGGGTAGGCCACGCACGGGCGGTATAGGCCTTCCAGGTGTCCAGCTCAGGGTCGTCCAGGACGGGGTGGTGGATCTCGTAGCGCTCAACCGCAGCGGCGAGGGCTACAGGGTCTGCCTCGTGCTCGAACTTGGGCGAGTGCACACCCACGGTGACCAGGACATCGGAGTACTTCTCTTCGAGCGGGCGCAGCTCATCGAGCACGTGCAGGCAGTTAATGCAGCAGAAAGTCCAGAAGTCGAGGAGCACGATCTTGCCGCGCAGTGCTTCGAGGTCCAGCGACTTCCCGCCGGTGTTGAGCCAGTTACGGCCCACCAGTTCGGAGGCGCGGACCCGGAGTTGGGTGCGTACGGTTTCGCTCATCAGCGTCCTTCCAGCTTGTTGCGTTCAGCCAATCTGGCGTCGCGTTCGGCCAATTTGGCAAACATATCGTTGTAAGCGGTGAGATCGGCGTCGTTATTCCTGTCCGCCGCCCGATCGGTGCGGCGCGTCTCCCGTTCGTCGGAGCGGGACCACATGATGGCGACGCCGATAGCCACCAGCAGGGTGGGGACCTCGCCGATGCCCCAGGTCGCCGCACCACCCAGTTGCTGGTCCAGGAGGGCGGACGGCCCCCAGGGGCGGCCGAGGTTGCCGAAGTAGTCGGCCGCCAACAGGCTGGTGCCGCCCATGATCGTGACGCCGAAGAAGGCGTGGAAGGCCATGGTGGCCAGCAGGAGGAGCAGGCGCATGGGGTAGGGCGCGCGGCGGGGCAACGGGTCCGTGCCGATCATGCTCAGCACGAAAATGTAGCCGGTGAGCAGGAAGTGCAGGTTCATCAGCTCGTGGCCCACGTGCTCCCGCATCGCGAAGCCGAAGGCGTCCGAGAAGTAGAACAGCACAATGGACCCCGCGAAGTTTGCCGCGGCAAACAGGGGATGAGTGACCAGCTGCGAGAACTTGGAGTGGACAAAAACCAGCACCCACTCGCGCAGTCCCCTGGAGCCGTCAGCACGGGCAGGCAGGGCACGCAGGGCCAGGGTCACCGGGGCGCCCAGCACCAGGAACAGCGGCGCCACCATGGTCAGTGCCATATGGCCCACCATGTGAGTGGAGAACAGCACCATGCCGTAGACCGTCGGCGGCCCGGAGGTGATGTAGGTCAGGAACAGGAGGCCGATCACCCAGTTGACGGAGCGGAACCACGGCCATCCGTCCCCGCGCCGCATGACCTTGGCCACGCCCAGGAAGTAGGCGGTCAAGGCGAACAGCACCACCGCCACCCAGAGCCAGTCGAGGCGCCATTCCGTCAGCCAGCGCTCCGGGGTCAGTTCCGGCGGCAGCTCGTAGCCGGAGAGGATGAATGCCGGCGACGCGTCAGGGGCGAAGGTGGTGGGCTCGGGCGGCGCCGACCGGCTCAAGGCGACGGCGACACCCGAGGTGGCTCCCATGATCAGGAGTTCCACGGTGATCAGCTGCCACAGCACGCGGCGCGAGGACAGCGCCGAGCCCTTTCGGCCCAGCTGCGGGATCACCCACTGCCGGTGCATAAAGCCAATGCCGCCGAGGACCACTGTGGCCGCAGCCTTTGCCAGGATGAGCTGGCCGTAGGGCGATCCAAAGAGGTCGGCCCAGTTGGTGACCCGGATGCTTGCGTTGATGACGCCCGAGGCGAATACCAGCACAAAGGCGAAGCCGGCCAGGGCCGAAAACCGCCGCAGGGTCGGTTCGGTGATGTCCGTGCCGGCGCCCGGCTTCGGTCCCGCCAAGACGCCGGACAGGAGCGCCAGCAGGATGATGCCGCCCACCCAGACGCTGACACCCACAAGGTGCAGGCCCAGGGAGTTGACGGCCGCAGAGTGGTCCGATGAACTCGACGAGTGTCCGATCAGGGCGGCAGGGACCAGCCCGATCAGTGCCAGGACCAGCGTGAGCGCGAGGCCGCCCAGGGATCTGACACCGAACAGGGCGGTGGTCACCACGGCCCCGATGATGGTGACGGACAGCCATGCCCGGCCGGTGTCAATGTCCGTCATGAAGTACACCAGGGCGCGGGTGAACTCTGCGTCCCCGGAAAGCCCCTGGCCTGCGACGTCCGAATAGGTGAGGACAAGCACGGCGATAGCTGACAGCGTCCAGACCGCGCCGGCCGCAGCGGCTATGGCCAAGGCCCTTGAAAACGCCGGGTGTTCGGGGGCGTCCCCATCGTTGGTCCGGGAACGTGGGCCGGAGGTCCTGGGCAGGATGCCGACGGCGAAGATCAGCCCGCCGATCACCGTCGCCAGAGACACGTTATGGATGGCCTTGCTGACCGGCAGTCCCCAGCGGGCCAGTGCCCCGGGGTCAGATACCACACGGGCTGCTGCAGCGCCGGAGAAAAGGAGCGCTGCAACCAGTCCCAGAAGCAGGGCTGCAAGCCCCAGAAGCTGCCAGGGCCGGGAAACCCCCACAGCACCGGAACTCAGCGTTGTAGCGCCCGCACCGGGGGCCGGCTGGGGTGCTGTGGGACGGGACTTTGCAGCAGAAGGCACCTATTCATTGTCCGCTACCCGCGCCGTGGCGGCGAATCGGCCTTCGAGGGGAAAGAGCAAGGGGCGGCAACCCGAAGGTTGCCGCCCCTAGGCTGGTGCTGAAGAAGACTACTTCTTCTTGGCGACCGCAGCCTTCAGCTTGGAGCCGGCCGTCAGCTTCACGCTGTGGCCTGCTGCGATCTGGATGGTCTCGCCGGTCTGCGGGTTACGGCCGGTGCGTGCTGCACGGTCGGTGCGCTCGACTGCGAGCCAGCCCGGGATGGTGATCTTCTCGCCGGAGGCGACGGACGTCTCGAAAACTTCGAACAGTGCATCGAGGACGGAGTTGACGGCTGCCTGGCTGGTGCCGGCCTTGCCTGCTACCTCTGAAACAAGTTCGCTACGGTTCTTAGCCATTGATGTCCTCCTGGACGGTCACGATTTCTGGAGCCTGAACGCGGCATGCGTGCAAGCCACTGTTCGAAAACTTACCAGCTTGGGACCGCGAGGTCCGCAAATTCCGCGTGTTTCCGCCACTTTTTGACTTAAATCACCGGATTTCCGGACTTTTCCCGGGGAATTGCGCCCACAGCGGACGGTCTCTCACTTGATGTGGTTTCCGGTGAACGCTCTCGCAGTTGGTGTGGGTTTCCGGCGGGAGGCTCCCGCGGTGCGGGCAGGGTTCGACGGCGGCCGGTCGGGGGTGGGTGCCGTGTGCCGGCGGGTGGGTGGTTATTGAAGGGGTGGTTAAAGTGGGAGAGCCTCCAAACGGTGTTTGGAGGCTCTCAACCATTTAATAGTTGTTCCGGCGGTGACCTACTCTCCCACACCCTCCCGGGTGCAGTACCATCGGCGCTGTGGGTCTTAGCTTCCGG
>NZ_JBFRDI010000013.1:0-146147 GCF_052113505.1 Pseudarthrobacter sp. TAF60_1 | reverse complement strand
CCAGACAAAGCCAAAGCCCGCGCCATCGGACAACTCGAATCACTCGGCTACCAAGTTACCCTCCAACCCCTACAACAGGCCGGATAGCACTGATCACCCCACGTACCCCGCCGTGGTCATCCAATTTTCATGTCAGAGAGCGTTTGGGGTAGGGGGTACGACGGCGGGCTGCCGGGGTTGGGTGCCGCGGTAGCGGTCTGCCCCAGCCCCGGCAGCCCGAGGTCAGCGCGTGTGGTGGGTGGGCTGCAGTTCGTACACCGGCGTTTCCAGCCCTTCCATCCGGGCCTTAAGCTGCAAGGCCAGGTACGACGAGTAGTGCCGGCTCTGGTGCAGGTTGCCGCCGTGGATCCAGAGGTTGGGCACGTTGGTGGGCTTCCACATGTTGCGCAGCTCCCCTTCCCAGGGGCCCGGATCCTTCGGGGTGTCCGAGCCGTACCCCCAGCACTTCCCCACCCGGTCAGCCACCTCGGGAGAGACCAGGTCCGCCAGCCAGCCGTTCATGGAGCCGTAGCCGGTGGCGTAGACGATGAGGTCGGCCTCCAGCTCCGTGCCGTCAGCAAGGACCACGGCGTTGCCGGTGATCTTGGCAACCTCCCCGGACCGCAGACTCACCCGGCCGTCGATGATCAGCTGGGAGGCGCCGACGTCGATGTAGTAGCCGGAGCCGCGCCGCAGGTACTTCACGAACAGGCCGGACCCGTCCACATCGAAGTCCAGGTCGAACCCGGCGGCCTCCAGCTGGGAGTAGAACTCGGCATCCCGTTCGGCCATCGCCTGGTACACCGGCACCTGCGCCTCAGGCAGGATCCGCATGGGCAGCGACGCGAACAGCAGGTCGGCCTTCTCCGTGGTGACGCCGGCAGCCAAAGCCCTCTCCGAGTACAAATCCCCCAGCGCCAGGTCCATCAGCGACTCGCTCCGGGCGATGTGGGTGGAGGACCGCTGCACCATGGTGACGTCGGCGCCGTGCTCCCACAGGTCCGCGCAGATATCGTGCGCGGAGTTGTTGGAGCCGATCACCACGGCCTTCTTCCCGGTCCAGTCTCCGCCGCCCGGGTGCTGCGAGGAATGGCGCTGCTCCCCCAGGAAGGACCCCGCGCCGTCGAACGCGGGAATGTTCGGGTAGCCGGAGACGCCCAGGGCGAAGACGAGTTGCTTGGGCCGCAGGGTCACCGGTGACCCGTCGCGGACCACACGGACCACCCATTCCTGGGTGCCGTCGTCGTACTCGGCGCCCACGCACTCGGTGCCGCCCCAGTAGTTCAGCTCCATGATGGCGGTGTAGTGCTCCAGCCAGTCGCCGATCTTGTCCTTGGCGGCGAAGACGGGCCAGTCGTCGGGGAACTTCAGGTAGGGCATGTGGTCGTACCAGACGGGGTCGTGCAGGTGCAGGGACTTGTAGCGGTTCCGCCAGGAGTCGCCCGGCTTCTGGTTCTTCTCGATGACGAGGGTGGGGACGCCCAGGCGCCGCAGCCGGGCCGCGAGGCCGATGCCGCCCTGCCCGCCGCCGATGATCACCGTGTAGGGCTGCTCCTCGTAGCCGAGCCGCGCCTCGCGCTCCTCCTTCTGTTCCAGCCAGGAGCGCCGGCCCTTGATGATCTCGTGGGCCACGCTCTTCTCGCGGCGGGTCCCCTTCTTCTCCTCGAAGCCCTTCAGCTCCTGCATGGTGGTGAGCAGCGTCCAGCATTTGCCGTTCCGCAGGCGGAGGTGTCCGTAGCCGCGGGCGGCGGCGGTTTCGAAGGTGATCCACGCTTCCGTTGTGGCGGCGTCGCCGGTGGCATCCTCGGACAGCGCCCAACCAGAAGGCTGCACGTGATCCAGCGTAGCCTCGAGCATCTGACGAATGTCGGCCTTGCCCTCGAGCGTCTTGAGGTTCCAGGTGAACGCCACGAAGTCGCGCCAATAGCTCTCGTCCTCGAAAAGCTCGACGGCGGCGTCCACGTCGCGCCGCTGCAGGGCGGTATCCAGGTCCGTCAGCCAGGCCTGCGCGGCTGCGGTGGGTGTATCGGTCATGTCCACTCCTTTGTGTCGTATGGTCCGTGTGTCTGGTGGTCCCGGCGGCCCCGTCCCGCCGGTATCCCCTGCGCTATGCTGGATCGGGCGTGAGCTGCATCACCATTGAAATGCAGTTGGGGTTTCAACCGCGTTACACGCGCACTGCCGGCAAGGACGCCGCCGGTGAGGAGGGCACTGTTTTGGACCACGGCCTGAGGTTTTCGGACCCGGCGAAGTACTCGCGGGCCCTGCGCCGCGCCCACGAACTGGTCATCTCCGGTGTCCCCCGCCCGGAGATCCCCACCGCCCTCGCGGAGTCATGGCGCCGCTCCATGGCCCTGGGCATCAGCCCGGACCAGCACAGTCCCCGGCACCTGCACGAGGCCGCCGACGTCCTGGAGCTGCGCCGGGAGCACCGGCTGCAGCAGGTCATGCCGGCGCTGCACGACCTGCTGGCCGACGATTCAACTTCAGGACGGCACCTGTTGGTGCTCACCGATGCCCGCGGCGAGATCCTCTGGCGGGTGGGCAGCCCGGACGTGCTGCGGCGGGCTGACCGGCTGGAGTTCTCCGAAGGGGCCGACTGGTCCGAGGCCGGCATCGGCACCAACGCCATCAGCGAGGCGCTGGTCACCGGCCGGCCGGTGCAGCTGTTCTCGGCCGAGCATCTGGTCCGCACCCACCATGAGTGGGCCTGCACGGCAGCGCCGATCACCGACCCTTTGACGGGCAAGTTGCTGGGCGTGCTCGACGTCTCCGGACCGCTGGACACCATCAGCGCGGACACGCTGCGGATGGTGCGGTGTGCAGTCCGGGTGGCGGAGGCGCTATTGGGAACGCCCGACGGCGGCGCCTCCTTGGGTGCGTTGCCTTCTGTTCGCGCCTCGCGAGCGTCTGTTCAACGGCCTTCTGTTGCTGTGGAGTCGCTGGAGCTTCTTGGGGACAACCCTGCCGCGCTGTTTGCTGACGGCAGCCGGGGGCCCCTGACACTGCGCCGCGCGGAAATCCTCGCGCTGCTGGACTCACGCGCCCAGGGCTGGAGCGCCGAGGAGCTCGCCTACGAGCTGTATGGCGACGCGGGCACGCCGCAGGCCATCCGCACCGAGATGTTCAGGGTCCGGTCCATGCTCGGCGACGCCGTGGAGTCGAACCCCTACCGGTTGGCCTCGGGCCTGACCGGATGCTCGGATTCGGGACGGGTGCTGGGGCTGCTGCGCGGGGGACGGGTGGCTGAAGCGCTGGAGGCGTATCGTGCTCCCCTGCTCAGCCGTTCCGGCGCCCTGGCCGTGCAGCTGCTCCGGGACCAGCTGGACCTCGCGGTCGGATCGGCTGTGCGGTGCAGTGGCGACGCAGGGCTTCTGGTCCGGTGGCTGTCGACGGATATGGGCTCTAAAGATGCTGAAGCTGTTGAGAGGCTGAGGCGGCTCGTGGGACGCGGGGACTCACGGTATCTCTCGTTCCGGGCGTCCGCCGGGGTTGAGCCTGTGGATACCCTAACCATAGGCTCTGGAGATCGCCCGTCAGCACAAAGCGTCGTGCGAACCAGACTTAATCACCAGGCCCGCCAGTCCAGCCGACGCGCCCAACCTACGACTATTTCAGCAGTCTCCTAGGCGCCGAGGACGGCGTCTGGAGTGCAACCACACCCCGACACGGCTCAAGGAGCTGGCCCGCCGCAGCATTGAATTCAGTAACTGGACTGGCCCGTTCCACGGTCAGATGCTTTAGACAGCCTGAGCTCGGCCGCATGGAGCACTCCTGCCGTTTCGAACAACAAAGGACGATTTTGAACGCAGGCTCTTGGACAACCCGCGACCTTCCCTTGGACGTCATTGACCGCGGAGAATTCCACGGTCAACGAACAGGCGCTGAATTGCTGCTAGCGAATGGAATTTATCCACTCTAAACTCCTCGTATCGCCACAGGCCAAAGACTCCGTGCGACATGAAGGTTGTTTTTGAAGTCTTGGCTGTTTAGAAAACGTCTGCAAGTCGTACTCTTGGAATGTGGGAAAATCTAGTGCCGCCAACGGCAAGCAAACTCCGGCAGGAATCTTGTTCGCTCCCTCCGGGTCAGTTCCAGCCTACTTATCCAGAACGGATCATCGGCGGCTAGCCGCCGGTGCAAGGAACAAGTGGGCAGTGCGCCCTCCGGAAGAATACGGTGTTTTCGTTTCCTCCCATACGGAGAGTTACGTGTGCACCAACGAACACAACTGGGGTCTCGGCAGTGACTTCGAGATCATCGGGACCAACGAAGAGCGAATAGCCAAATTTCCGAAGGCCGAAAATGCTATTGATGAACGGCACGGATATCCAGTTTCAGCTCGGGACCGGAAGAGAGAATTTGAGCATCGACCACCCCCCGAACTTACTTCCCGGTGGCGAGATCAGGGCTTGATTTCGGACATCGACAAAGTGTCAACGGCAACTTAGAAATGACCGGTGGCGGCAGGTTGGTTTGCCCGCTGGCGGCAGCTGATTGACCGGTCGCGGCAGGTATTTTTGGACAGTGTCAGGCGCCCCGGGCGTGCCGGGTATCGGGGCGCCTGACCGGGGTTTGGTTTAGCTCATGGGGCGGGTTCCTTTCCCGTTTTGGGCTTGCATGAGCCGGACGGACTCGCCGCTGGTTTGGCAGAGGTGGGCGTGGTGGAGAAGCCGGTCCACGGTTGCGGTGGCGATGGTTTTGGGCATGAGTTCATCGAACCCGGAGGGGTGGATGTTTGAGCTGATTGCCAGGGCGCGTTTCTCGTAGGAGGCTTCCACGACGCGGTAGAAGCCCTCGGCGGCGTCGGCTGAGACCGGCAACAGGCCGATGTCATCGATACAAATCAGATCCACGTTGGTGGCGCGGGTGATGGCTTTGTTGACGCTGTTATCGATGCGGTGCCGGCGCACGAGGGCGCCGAGGTCTTCCATGCTGAGCCAGGACACGGACATGCCCTGATCGATGGCCTGCTGGCCGAGGGCTTCCAGGAGCAGGGTTTTGCCGGTGCCGGAGGGTCCGCAGGCGATCAGGTTTTCACGCCGCCGCACCCATTCCAGGGTCCGCAGGAACGACGTTGTCGCCGCCGGGAGGGTGGAGAGGGCCTCGTCCCAGACGTCGAAGGTTTTCCCGGTGGGGAATCCGGCGCGTTTGCGCCGGGTGGCCAGCATCGAGGCGTTCCGGCCGGTGGCTTCGGCTTCGAGCAGGACCCGGACGACTTCGGTGGGGTCCCAGCGTTGGGCTTTCGCGGTGGCCAGGACGTCGGCGACCACGGCGCGGGCGTGCGGCATCCGGGTCGTGCGCATCAGCGCGATCACGTTCTCCACCGCCGTGTCGGCCAGGGCCGGGGTCATAGTGTTAGTGCTCATCAATGGCTCCTTCAAAGTCTTCGTCACTGGTGGTGGCAGGGGTAGTGCCGAAGTTGGCCCAGCCGCTGGTGCCCTGGCTCAGCCATTGGCCCTGGTCGGTCACGGTATGGGTGGTGCCGGTTGTGTGGCCTGTTCTGTTGCCGGTGTTGACGATGGAGAGCAGGTCCTCGTGGGTGAAGCGCTGGTGCACCGCTGCCGCTCCGAGGCCCTTGTCGACCTCGTCGGCGCCGAGGACCTTGGCGAGGGTGACGGCGCGTTCCATTTTGTGCCGGATCTTCTGGGTTCCCGCTGCCGCCGCTTCCTTGAGCCAGAGCGCTGCGCCGGCGCCGAGTGCCAGGAACTCTTCCTCGGCCTTGTTGGTAGGGCGGATGACCCGTTCCAGGGCACCGGCAGGGGCCGGCGGGAAGTGGGCGTCGATGATCGCGGGAATGCCGGGGCGGGTGAGTTTGTGCCGGGCGACCTCGACCGGGCCGGCGTCACCGACGTGGACGATGATCACCTCCGTCTCGGTGCCGCGCACCCAGACCATCTGACCCATCAGGGTGTGCGGAACGGAGTAGCGGGACTGCTGGAACGTGATCATGGGCGTGTTCGGCGGGACCTGGCGGGTATGGCCGAAACTCGCCGTCACCGGTGTCGCCGGGACCGGGTGCAGCCGGGGACGTTCCAGCCCGCGGAGCATGTCCTGCGGGATTTCCAGCGTGGCCCGATGCACCCGCGAGTTCACCTCCTCCATGAATGCCTCACAAGCCGCTTCCAGTTCGGCGAAGGACCCGTATTCCGGCAGCAGGTTCGTATCCTGCGGGACCAAGTCGGCTTTGGCGATCTTGACCGCGTTCTCGGCCCCGCCCTTGGACGCCGGGTCGGCTGGCAGGCAGGTCTGCAGCGAGGTTGAGTAGTGTCTGGTGAACGCGACAATCTGGTGGTTGCGGACCGGGATCCCGGCGACGTGCTCGACCGTGACGGTCTTCTCGTTATCGGTCAGAATGTAGGTCGGGACGCCGCCGATCAGGCGGAATGCCCGGTCGAGGGCGGCGAACACGCTCGGCATGGTCTTATCCCGCAAAGCGATCACGATCCGGAACCGGGAGAACGCCAGCCAGGCTACGAACAGCACGGTCTTGACCCCGTCAACGACGGGCCCGTCGCCGTAGTCGTACTGAAGCCACAGACCCGGTTCAGGCGTCCAGGGCCGGTGCACGCGCACGTTCCGGGCCCGGTATTTCGCCTTCAGTTCAGCCAGGGTTGTCCTGGTGGTCCGCTCACACCCCGTGAAGCCCAAAGCCACGAGTTTCTCATGCACGACATCGCCGCGGATCTTCCCGCGGGACTGCTCGACCCAGGAGATCATCTGGGGCAGGAACGGGTCGGTCATCCGGCCGCGTTGCCGGGCAACCGGCGCCTGCGCGCCGTCCTGGCGGGCCTTCACATAAGCGCGGACCGTGTTGTGTGAAACGCGGCAGATCTTCGCGGCGTCCCGGTACGACCGGGTCAAATCGTAAGCAGCTAAAATTTCCATGAACTCTCCTGGAGACTTCACAACGAGCCCCTTCCTTCCCACAACGGGTGAAATACAACGATTGGCATCGCCATTTCACCGCGGAAGGAAGGGGCTCTCCCCGTAACGACACGAGGGATGGACAAGGGGAAATCCCAGCACGCCAGGCCACACACCGTGGCCTCCTGCTGTCCAAATATGCTTGCCGCCGCTGGTCAAAACCACTGCCGCGAACGGTCAATCAGATTTGCCGTACCCGGTCAGTTTAAAGTTGCCGCTTACAAAAGCTCGCATTGATCGAGGAAAGATCTAGTGCGCCATTTATCAGCATTCGTCGAGGAACCAACCGCTTTGGATGTCTTTGCTTATCGAGGCTTCTTGTTCGTATTGACCTTCGAGGGACAATTACTCCAGTACGACGTGGCACAACTTGCCAGAGAAATGCAGGCTGCAGACGGTGAGGCAGGGCTGGCAGTCGCATATGGCCTCTTCTCCAGCAAGGGAATCGGGTCGTGGCCGGAAATGAGAGACGCATGGAAGGGATTCCCAAGCCCCTCGCACAACGTGAAGATTAGTCCTGTGCCCATGGCCCGGTCGTCGTTTGTCATTGATGCGGCCGCGCACCTAGACATGCGTATCTTTTACAACCAGATATTCCTTGCTACGGACGTCGGCACATTTCGAGTGCCACTTCGTCAGCAGGGCACGCTGCCTGAAGATCGAGAGGAGATCGAACGCCTCGTGGACAAGCCGACAGAGTCTCTAAGTACCGGATTAGGTGCCGTTGGAGCATCGCTGGGCGACGAAGGCTTGGCCGTGTTCACGGAGGTAGGGGCCAAGGACAGGCGGCGCCAGATCCGTTTAGAAGTTCGTTCTCTCAGAAGCAGTATAGGGTGGGGAAACACTGTGAACCACCGCACACATGATTCATTCGAAGTGCTGTCAAGCCAAGTCGTTTCAAGCAAATCCGGACACAAAACCCTCGTGGGTGTCACATCACCAACCGAAGGCGCTAGCGACAGCCAATCTCTAGGCGAGGACTCGTACGCCATATGGGATACGGGCCGTCTGCTCGTAGGTAGCGCTGCCGGGGTCAATTCGCATGGGCGCTTCAACGGGCGCCACCGGACGCTCACGTACTCCACGGGCGGACGCCCGCTGCTGTGGCTTGGAGCGACTGGCAATAGGTGCATCGTCACCGAAACGCCGAATCGCGTCGCCGTCACTCGGGGGGAGGAAAGCGCCCTGCTCCACGAGGGGCCTACAGCATCAATAAGGACATTCCCTGGGTCGATTCGTTATAAGAGGCTTATTGCCGCAACTGTGGAAGGTGGCTTTCTTCTCAGCGCCGCGTTCCCGTTTGTTATTTAGTGGAGCTATCTAAAGAAACTTTCGACAGGTTCAGCGACACAAAAATAACATCAGTGCGTGCAAAATAATCACCAACCTCACGCAAATTTCTAGGCCCAAATTGCGGCGGGCCCGTCACTGTCAACACCATTTCAGACTGCAATAGATACTGCGAACGTCAATTATCAGGTTTAATTGGAGTATGGGAGATGATGGTGGCTCAGTTAGGCAGCAGACGAGATTTTATTAGAAGCATGTCCTGATTCCTCGGCATGATTTACGACGTGACGCACCAGAGTCTCACCCATTATCTCCGCCAGTCGAACTGGAACAGCGTTGCCGATGAGGCGACCGAGAACACTAAACCGAACAGGCTCACCTGGCGGCACAAATTTGTACCGCGGAGGGAAGGTCTGAAGAATTGCAGCCTCTCGTAGGGAGATGGCACGATCCTGCTCAGGATGGCCAAACCGTCCGTTCCCGTAGCCGAAAGACTGGGTTGTGATAGTTGGTCCGATCTTGTCCCACTCCATCCGGCCGTACACGCTCGGATAGGTGGCGCCGGAACTTTTGCGATGACAGTCGGCTTGGAGTTCCTCTGGCCAGTCACGCCAAGTACCACCCGGCGAAGAGTTGCGAATTCTCTCCAAGTTCAGTTCGCTCAGTCTAGGCGCAACGTGCAGCGGGTCAACAGCGTCCGTTCCGCCTGCCTTAATCGGGTTTAGACCGCCAATGGCATCTCGAACCGTCCTGACTGGTCCGGTAGAGCTGGGCATTTTTAGAGCCCGGCTGGATAGTTTAGACGCGAGGAGAACAAGCCGCTTACGGGATTGCGGCACGGCAACGTTGGCCGTGTCCACTATCGCCCACTCAACAGAGTATTCCCTGAGATGACTAAGAAATTCATCGAATATGGGATGAGTGGCAAGCTGAGGGACATTTTCCATTGCAACTAGATCTGGTTCCACTTCTTCAACTAGTCGACCAAAGGCTCCTGCAAGTTGCCAATCATCCATTCGTTTCTTGCTGCGTCCAGATCGACTGTAAGTCGAGAATGGTTGACACGGAGCGCAGCCAGCTAGGAGACTTATGTCTCCGCCCGACAGGTGCTCCCTCACCACTTCGGCTTGAAGTTCGTTGACATTACATTCAATGAACTCAGCATTGTTATTCTGTTCATATGGAAAACGGCACACGGGATCGATGTCGAAGCCGGCTTTGACATTGATCCCGGCTTGAGCCAACCCATGCGTTAAGCCCCCGACGCCGCAAAATAAATCGACCGCCCTAATGATCGGATTAATATTGGGGGATATCACGAAGTTGCTCCTATTGGTTGCGGCAAAGGTACGTTGCCGCGAATCTCGACTTCAATGTAATTCACAAAGCTGTTCACCGCCTCGCGGAGGTACTCGCCGACGGCATTGGCAAGGTCACGAAGCTCCATCACGGAGACTCCGTCACTACAATCCACGAACGACAATGATCCATGCGCGAGACTGTTACGTCGATTCTTCACTAACTTAAGCGCCCCCATTTCATCTCGACGATGCCTCTTTGCTGCAGCAGAAACATGCTGACTGATCGCTAACGAACAACCAACTCTCTCGCAAACTTTCTCAATTGCGGCGTCATCCCAGTTACCTCCGCCGCCGGACTCGATTTTGAAGTCAGACACGGGAAGCTGACTCAGGAGGTGGTTGCACAGCTCGAGAGCAGCCTCAAGCCTGTTGGAGTGATTTAGCTCGCTATGCGTTTTGGCAATCGAGCGAACCCATTCCCTCCGCAAGTCTGGATTGAGAGAGCCTGGGCTCAACCCTTCACCGACAAGGGCGACTGCTAAACCATCTAGGCATCGGGAGACAGTAGCTTCCACCAAGTTATACAGCTGAAGGTAAAGGCTGGAGCTGAGGATCTTTTTCTGCTCCACAGTGATTGCTGCGTCGGTTTCTTTGAACCGAGGAGTGCCACCGCGGGTCGCATCTTCGAGATTCTGGAGCAGTGCTAAGTATGCCTCGATTTCCGCGTGGCGTTCATCAAAGAAGGTAACCAGCTCAGTTGACGTCATAGCCTACCAGTCTGCTGCGCACGAATTCGATACGAGCCCGGAGACGGGAAACAGCATTGGCACCATCGGAGCCTGTGACCTTCGAGAACTCCACTCCTTCAAGCCAGCCTGCGACGTCAATGTCTTGGGGGGAAACCGTAAGTAGGGACTTTCGTTCTTGGACCGCAAGATCAGAACCTATGGCGATGGCTTCGAATCTGGTACGAGGAGTGAAATTTCCCTTTGCCATTCTTCTGAAACCATACGGGAAGACGCGGGACACAAAATCAATGGTGGTGTGGAAACGCGTACGATAGGCATCGGCGAGCTTCTCATCCAGTGAGAACGCGGTGTTCATCCTCTTCGAATAGTCAAACAAAAAATCTGAAGGTCGATCACGATAGTCATCAAGTCCGTCACCATAGGCAAACAGACGCGTGACGAGCTCTTCATAACCACGCTCATCCTTGAGCTTTTCTGTCATCGGCGCCTGGACTGCAAGCTTGGGATCATCTGCGAGTTCTTTGACTAAGTTAAGGAATGGGCCAGCTAACGCTCCTCGTCGGATCTCCGCCTTATTAGCGATCTTACTTCCCGTGTTGATCCTTTCGAACATGTCAAGGCGAGCAGCTTCGTCAGCATGCTCGTTGAGGACGATCCCTCGGATTGATCGGTTCTTAATCTTCCTCTGTCGGGATTCGGGGAGCTCCTCAAAGCAAACGCCGGACAAGTGAGTCAGAGGGTCCAGTTCACCGAGCCTGAATCCCCCAAAGATGAACTGTTCGATTGTTCGAAGCCGTTGCGAACCATCGACAATTTCTAAGCGACCGTCCGGCATCTCCCAAAAGAAAATAAATGGGATCGGGAGGCCCATTAGAAGCGATTCTATGAAACGCGACTTTCGATCATCTTCCCAGGTAAACGCTCGCTGGTAATCAGGTACGACATATTCTGCGTCACGAACCTTTTGCGCTAGTAGTTCTACGGAGTATTCAGTGAGGAAGAAATCTATGCGCTTTGATTCCTCGACGATCTGGCTCTCCGCGAGCGCGATCTGCTCAGCCGATGGTTTGTCTTGCCTGGTCGACACCCGGGCCCCCCTTCATGTTTGTTACCGTGGTGCAGCGTGCACCGGTCCTTCATATCTTAATGGCGACAGGTGGCAGTTTTTCCGGCTTGGCACCGCGTGTGACGAGGCAATGGGCCCCACAGCGTGCATGATGCGCCCGCATCATGCACAAGAAGCTGAACTAAGGTTCCAGATTCTCCAGCTGGTGGCAATCGCTGGCCACTCTAGGAGCTGCCATGCATACAGCGTGTGCAGTACCCGGGATCAGGCTGAGAGTCGTCCAATGCACATTCGCATGGCCCAACGCGTTCTCCTTCATCGAAGATAAGCGCGGCCGGGTCGCTTTGGCCCTCAGCGCCCCTACCGACCAGCGGGTCAATTTTCTACGCCCCTCGTCTCATACGAGTCGTCGTGGGATGAGCGAGGCGATGCCCGAATCTCCGGGAGCCAAGCCCCTCGACCAACTATTGGGAGTCACAATGTCGGCCAAGCCTGGTATCCTGGAGTGTCAGATATCAAGGGGTGCGTGTGTTTCCAATTATTGATCTCTTCGCCGGGCCTGGAGGCTTGAACGAAGGATTCTCAAGTGTCCGAGATGACCGGGGCAACTTCGTTTTCAAAACGTTAGCGTCCTTCGAGATGGACAGCTTGGCATGCCAGACGCTGAGGTTGCGCGCCACGTACCGGGAGCTCGTTAGATCAGGGGGCGACCTGCAACCCTACTTCGATTACGTCCAAGGCAATAAGACGTGGCAATCCGTTCTCGCGGGCGGCTTCAAAGAGGCATACCTAGCTGCTAAGAGTCACGTCTACCAAGTCGAGCTTGGAGAGGACAACCGTCCCGAGGTCGACAACTACATCGAACGCCAGCTCGGACCAGAGGATGAGCGGGGACATTGGGCTCTCATTGGTGGGCCTCCGTGCCAAGCGTATTCCCTCGCCGGGCGGTCTCGGAGGACTGGAGATGAGTTGTTCGCGGCAGACCACAAGCATTTCCTCTACCGTGAGTACCTTCACATCTTGGGCAAGTTCAAGCCCACGATTTTTGTGATGGAGAACGTGAAGGGGCTTCTCTCGTCGAAAAATGGGAACAGCAGCATGTTCCAAACTATCTTGGGTGACCTCAAGCGCCTTCCTGGTGGCACCAGCTATGAAATCAGATCACTAGTTGTGGACGCCGAGCCACAAGACTTGGACCCCTCGGACTTCATCATTCGTTCAGAAGAATACGGAGTGCCGCAGAGGCGGCACCGCGTGATTCTGCTCGGAGTTCGAAGTGATGTCGCAGCCAATATGCCGCGACGAGTACTCGCCAAAGCAGACGGGCCAGTTACTGTTCGAGCTGCAGTACAAACAATGCCCAGTGCACGAGCGGAGATGTCGAAGAGAAGGCCGAAAATCGATCTGGATTGGGAGGCCCTTCAGAAGGAAGCACTGGTGGCCCTTCAAACGGTCGAAATGGGCACGAAGCCCGAGCCCGCGAAGGCAGGTCCTCTCGCTGTGGATGAGTACGAGGCATGGATCCATGAAAAAAGGCTGAGCGAGCCTATCCAGCACGAACCACGCACCCATATGGTTTCTGATCTGGCACGCTACCGCGTAATGGCTGCACTTGCTGAACGATTGGGCAAGAGCCCTAAGTACACAGACCTACCGACGTCGCTACACCCCGAACACAAAAACGTCGGCAGCGAGCGAACCCCCTTTACAGACCGCTTTAGGGTGCAGGTTTGGGATGCACCGGCTACAACCGTGGTTTCACATATCTCCAAAGACGGCCACTATTACATTCACCCGGATCCGGAGCAGACCCGCAGCTTTACCGTGCGCGAAGCCGCGCGACTCCAGTCTTTTCCCGACAACTACTTCTTTGAAGGTCCCAGGACTCAGCAGTTCCATCAAGTAGGGAACGCCGTGCCCCCGCTGCTTTCCAAGCAGATCGGTGATGTGGTAGCAGACATGCTGGGACAACTAAAGAACTGACGCGTCCGGAACCACGTTTGCGTGGGCGGCTAGTGCCGAGGCCGTCTATGAAATCGGCGGCCAATGAGTGGCAGATCCAGTCTCCGGAGCAATCACCCCATTTGCTGCTTTCGTCGGGGTCCCCTGGGGAGGGATATTTAATGCCGTTGCGGACTCCAAGAACAACGAGGTAACAAACTCGTCAATCTGCTCAGCCGTCATTACGAACACGGACTGGACAGCCATCTTTCGGAGAAGACGTTTCGTGGCATCGCGGAAAAGTTCCATCCGTCGCCCTGTGTTCGATTCGGACGCGAACGTTAATAGATGCGCACCCATTGCGCGCGAAAGAAGTGGGTAGCCGCCGATTCGCGGCTTTTCCAGCAGGTTTACCACCTCGTCTTCACCCAGTTTGCGGGCTAGGTCGGGACCAAGAAGGTGAACCCTCCACCACAGCCGGCCGATAGTGGTCCTAATCATGTCGAACAGGCGATCCTCCGAGATGACCCATTTCTTGGTTTGAGTGTGGAATCTTCCATACCGCCAGAGGACAATGTCCGGGACAACTGCCGTGTTAATAAAATTCCAAACGTCTATCGAGGACGCGTCGGCGGGCATGATAGCCATCTGTGCATGAACCTCGGGCCCGACGGACCGATCGAACTCCACCAGCACCTTGGTGCTCACGGCTGACGGAAAACCGAAGTCCTCAGCGATGCCCAGAATCTTTCCGCGGAGGCCAAGTAATTCATCAGAGCCGGCACGCTGCCGTGCAAGAGGGTAATACTGGGCTTGGACAGTCCTGAGATCAATGGACCCACCAATCTCCCGCAGGCTCTGACCTCGGAGTAATTCCCAAGACTGAGCCGCCTGGTAAAGCGGCATACGCGGATAGCACAGTAATGTGTGAGTCTCTGCCATTTATTTGGCTCCAACCTTTGATTGGAGCTCGGCCTCAACACGGCCGGGATCTTCGCTGTACCGCTGTTGAACCTGGTCTAAGGATTCTCCCAAGAGTCGGACCACACTGCTCAACACGTATCCTAGGGATTCCTCCGGATAGTCCGTTTGCAGGCTCAACTCCTCACTGCCGAGCGCCTCCCGAAGCAATTGGCGCATGAAGTCAATTTGGAGAAACCGCAACCATGCCTCGGATTCCGGGGAGTCTGGTTCCTCGAGCATCCGAGAGATGAGGGGGTTGTCCGCGTTGAGCCATAGCCAAATTGCGGCTGAGGCGCTTGCTGCAAGGTCACGCGTTGTCAGCCGGAGCCACCATAGCGATGAGCCGGCGCCAGCAATTCCGTGCTCAGCAAAACTCACTGGAAGCATCGGCAGTCGAGGTGCAGTACCCTCCAAAACGATCTTTCGGTCAACTCGAAAAACCGTGTTGCCGAGCCTCTTAGGGGCGAAAGGGCTTTCCACTGCATGCCCGATGCCGAGGACCGAAATCTGGAATTCCAACGTCAGAGTACCGGTTATCTGATCTGCTGGAAGGGTCAGGTATACATGCTGGCGCCCACCGCGGATTTCCATGACTTCAGAGGTCATGATTAGAGGCGTTCCCGAGGAGCGGGCGATAATCACGGCCCCTAGGCTCGCGTCTGGCGGTAATCGCAGCCGCAGCAACGCGTCCGTGAGATTCAAGGCATAGGAGCATTTGATGTAGATGTCGTCGTAATATGTCCAGTCCTCAGCCAGTGCAGCACCATCAGCCAGAGGCGTTTCACCTACGGAAACGTCCCATGAGAGCGCAGTGACCTCGTCAGTTGGCAACGTGAGGTGCCCGAAGCTAACTCCTCGCAACTTCAAGCTCCTCCACTGTGGCCGTTACGCGGATTGCGGTATCGGCAGGCTGTGAGAAGACTGCCGTGATCTCAACATCGCTGGGCACCGGCACAGTCAACACGTCCTCCGATGAGAGCAGCCCATTTGAAGACATCCACCCCATGAACCGAGGCATCTCAGCATCGGCAGGGCTGGCTGACTCATTTCCTCCAGACTCCGTCACCACTCGAGCGTCAACCCTCACTGCGACTGCATTTCCAGGCCGCCCTCCGGTCACAGCGAAGTCGTACCTTGCGACTATCTGGCCGCCCAAAAGGTCCAAAGAGGATTCAGCGCGTTGACGTATGGTCGCTTTGCGAGGGCGCCTGCCGCCGAGGCCATCAGATGCGCCCACTGATTGCTGTTCGGCTCCATTGCCTGAGAATCCAGAAAGCAGGCTGCCTAGGGCGGCCGATACCTTGGAGGCACCCTTTGAGGCAACACCGCTGCCGGCTTTAGCGCCTTGCACTGACAGAACGCGGAAAGTCTCACGAATTTTGTCTAAGGCGATCCTGACTGGGTTCGGCGAATTCCTTCCCACTGAAGCTTGCTGATATACCCAGTCGTCGTGCGTCACTGGCTCCGATTTGGCGAACCTTTCGTTCATGTCAGGCGCCGAGATGAATACGCCAAAGACAGGCACACCATTCGGCTGAGCCGAAACTGGCAGATACTTCACCACCATCCGCGGATCGCGCAGAAGGGCAACAGTGTTCTCAAGCTCTGATCCAGTTGCTACCGGCGTGTGGCTGATACGGTGCGTCAGAAGTCCCAGATTTTGATTTGGTCGCAAGCTTCGAATCGGCGTGAACGTAGTCTGCCAATTGCTTTCATAGCTTGAATCCAGGATCCGATTGCGGCCCTCCAGGTATGCCGAAGCAAACTCACGATATACCGGGTGGCTTAGCGGCTCTGGGCCGGGTATTGAGCTGCGGTCCGCAGTGAAATCAAATCGAATGTTTGGTCCCTTCCCCAGATCTAGGGCGTGTGGCCAGGCCCATTTCAGAGCAGCATCAGCGATTGCAGCCACTCGGTCTCGGCCGTTCGTGACCCCAGCAAAATCCGGTGCGACAACCATGATGCTCGTGCCTGTATCGTCGGCTGTCGGAATTCGCATGCCCAGACTCTCTGCCAACTCCCGAGCGCTGGGACCGGTGAGTGGATCTACGATGCCGTCTGCTCCCGGCACTCCCCACCAGTTCCGACCTGTATACCGACTGTCGTCATCGTCGTAGTCGCCATCACCTCCTGAAACGCCGATCACACGAGGCTCGATCAACCCGTTGTGGCGTGCCTGTGAGTAGACGAGGCAAAGACCAATTTGGCTGGCCCTGTACAAGACACCTTTGCCAAGCCCATAGGTTCCGCCTTCTAGGCCCTTGGCGGTCGAACGGCCAAGGTTCCGGACAAAATCAACGAAGTCCCGCCGTTCGCCCGATGTGCCGGATATATCGGCCCGAATAGGACCTCCCAAGCCGCGTGTCCCCGTATCCGAAATGACCAAAACTCGGATTCGGCGATCAAAAATGTGCTTGTGTAGCTCGGTAGATTTGCAGTGCGGCGGCAGTTCGCCAAAGACGTCTTGAGTCAAAATGCGAGTTTGTTCTATCGACATTTCATACTCGTCTACAGCAAATGCGATTCGTCCATTCTTCTCAGTTCGCGCATCCCAACTGTTCTGGAGAGACTCGCGGAGAACAAGATCCCAGAGCCCAAGTGAAGTGCGTCCGATTGCGTTGTCTGCAGAACGCGCATCCAAGCCACCATCAGCGCCGTACTGCTGCCTGTACAGCGACAACATCAGTCTTGCCCACTGTTCGCCACCAAGACCGTCGATAGATCGAGGTCAACCTCCTCCATGTGGCCAAGGTCTATTGAGTAAGAAATATTGCCAAGCCGCTCAATGGCGTCGGTCGGAATCAAGGTTTCCGCCGTAATTCGCGGGAAACTGGAGTCTACCAAATATGACTTCTCGGATAGCGTTGAAAACCTAACTCTTTCGTATGCAGAAGAGTCCAAATCCGAATAGTGTGCGCCGCCTAGCACCGTCAGAAGCTCAAGCCTGGAAACACCCAGTGTGATCAGCTCCTCGACCTTACCGGGCACGGATGTGCCGTTTGGCGAGCGCTCCAGTTGGAAGACTCGAAGGTAGAGGTCGCCCCGATCCGGCGCAGCCAGCTGACGGCCACCATGAATAGTAACCACCATGTTGTTGTGATTGGTCGTGGCCTTGACCTCAATAGAGCAGTCCGCGAATACGAAATCGTGTCGGTTGCCTCTTGGCCCTTGCCACGCATATATAGCCCGGGGTCCGTGAGATCTTACGAGCTCGTGGAGGACGGAGAGCTCTGCCATTATGCCTGCCAACTGCGCGGGCCCCAAGAGGGCTTCCCGTTCTGCCTCAAAGAGATTTTTCCAGCGGTCTAAAGTCGCCGAAACTGCGTTTGGTGCCCTTTCGGGGTCCAGTTCTATGGCATTGAGAACGTCGTCCGCCAATAGCCCGAACTGGTGGTGCAGCTTCGGGTCGATGCAGCGGAGAATCATGAAGGGCCGTTGCACGCCATCAACGGTTAACTCAAGTGTCTGCAGTGACAACGACTTACTATGCCAGTCCAGCGGGCCGCCGTTTGATGTTCCCACTGGGACGAGCAATGTGGGTCGCCCGCCGGCATCCACGGCACAAAGGACCTCGCCTTCAGCAGCAGATATGCCAGATTTCCGGGAATGGAAGCTTCCGGCGGCAGAAACATCCTTGGCCAGGAAATCGAAGACCGAAGCCGACGACTCTCTCATGCTTTCACCTGCTCGTCTTCGATTGCCTTTGCTTCATCCAATTTGTCGGCCGCTTCCAGTTCCTCTTCTAGAGCTTCAAGATATTCGGTGTCTACCTTGGCGGCGACGTAGTCAACGACTGATCGAGGATTGCGCGAATCGGGGAACATGAAGCAGAGCCCCACGACGTCGGCGGCCGCGAATAACGGAACTCTGCGGTTCGCGGCGGGTTCCAGCGCGGATTTGTCCAGCTCGGGGTCGGATTCCTTGGCGATGGGATAAATACATAGGAGACCCTTTCGATCCGTCGCCTGCCGCAGTTGGCGGAACTGCAGCAGCTGGCGGTCCGTAATTTTGTCTGTGGACTTTAGGTTCAGCGATTTCCGGATGAAGTCCAGCCCGACATCAAGATCGGCAACGCGGTCGGACGTCGATGCGACTGCCTTTAGATTGGCCGTCCCGTCGTCGCTGGGGATATACATCTTCTTACGGCGCAGGAGTCGGACTTTCCCGGAGAGCCCAAGATCCAGCTCCTTTTCACCGTTGAGGGGCTCCAGGAGTACAACGTCCCAGCGTTTCAAGTCACCTTCGGCACGTTCCTTCTCGATGTAGCGCCTGATAGCGTCCTTATCGATGGACTTTGCCGCGTCGTGGACCCTATAGCCATCCAGGAAGTCAAGAATTTCGTCAGCCGAAACGTCACGGAATCCGCGTCGAGACGCTTCAAGTTCGTTTTCGTCATGGCCTTTGCTGATCAGACGCTCAAACAGGTCTTTCGTTGCCGTGATATTGCTTTCCAGCCAGTCGCTATCGTCTTCCTTAAACATGATTGTCTGGACGCGACGTCCCGAATAACTGACTTGCGCTTTGACAGCGGAACGCATTTTCGCGGCTGACGTCACTGACATTTGGGGATGGGTACGGATCTTGACAGGAAGTTCTGCCGGCGTCTTACCCTCCGCTTCGTAGACCTGGATCTCCTCGCGAATCTCGGCTTCCACGATGGAAAGCATGAGGAACCAGCTCTTCAGCTCAGAGCTCATCCAAATGCGGATAAGATCTTCGTAGCCCACCCGGTATCCAAACCAGCGTCCCATTTGAAGCAGGGTGTCGTACGCCGTTGAGGCACGGACGAAGTAGCTTGAGGTGAGGCCTTCGAGCGTCAATCCGCGGGACAGCGTGTTGCCACCGATGACGATGGCCGTCTGCGGGTGCTCCTTGTCGTAAACCAAGCGGTCGTTTGATTGATAGTTATCCACAATAACTTTGGTTGCACGGGCTGTCTCAATCAGGTGCGGCATGAGGTCGTCGAATTCAATCGGCTGATGTCCAAATGAGTCAGCCATCACACGAGCCGATTCTGACTCCCACAGATCACGGAATACGTCGAAGGCGCTGTGGGCCTCATTGACCAGCTCGGCTCTGAGCCCGTCCAAATGATCGACGACGGCTTCGGCAGTCTTCTCATGCGCGCCAGCCAACATTGAGGTATGGATAAGCATTGAAGAATGAGTGACTTTGCTGGCGCGGAGTCGCCGGGCTGCCGTGGCCAGGAGGAACCACCGAATTGCGGCGTCCATTGCATCGGGCACCTCGGGAGACCACTGTTCCAGAAGCGTCTTGTTCCGGGGCGGGCGAACGGAGTCAACCTCCAAATCGGAAATCAAGCGGACTACATCCAAACCATCATCCACCGAATCCTCTAGGCTCTCAGCTTCGAACTGACCGAATATCCGTTCCGCACCAAAATAGTTATCGGGGCGAGGAAGGTCCACGATGAAGTCTCGTGGATACAGGTCACGTTCGACACTTGGATCGATAAGCAGGTTGGCGAAGGGTGTCGCGGTGTATGCGATGTATGCCGCTTTTGGGTTGGCTAGGAGGTCTCGGATTAGACCATTAATTGTCGACTGACGTTTTGTTCCTACATCGATTGATGCTTGGTCAGCTTCGTCGTCAATGATCAGAATGGGACAATTTTGACGCGTAGTCGCAGATGCGGTCTTGATCCATTTGTGGAGGCGCCGTAGCCGGGAGGGATTCTTCTTAATAACCGCAATTGAACGCATGGACGGATTACTGAGAATCGCGTCAGCCGAAGTGGTCACGCTGAAGTCCATATCGACGGAAGTTAGCGGGTGCCAAACTGAACTGCACGGTTCGATCAGGTAGTCATTGATCCTGTCCTGCGTCTGCGTGCGCAGGTTTTCGGTCGTTCCGGTGAGAACAATGATGAGTCGGTATCCGACGTCGGCCGCTTTTGCCACCACGGACATGAAGTTAGTCGTCTTGCCGCTCTGGACGTAGCCAAGTACCAGGCCTCGGGTGCTGATGGCTTCCTTGCCTGGAGGACTGCCCAGTCCAATTACTTTGGACGAAGCCGCATCAACTCCCTCCACTGCGGTTTCTGGTAGTTCTTGGAGCAGGCGAGACTTGAGCGTCGGCCAGACTACATCGTCGTGGCGTGGGCCAGAATACCAGAAGCCCACTCTCCGCTCTCTATCGGCCAAAATTCCAGGATCAGGAATCTCCTTGATCAGATTGAGCCGTTTCTCATAGACCACACGTCCTTCATGAACGAGCTCCGCTGGCGCATGCGCCAAGGCTGTTTGAGCCCCCTGCAGTGTCATTCCGCCCGCCACCAATGTTGCTAGCGTGTCAGCCATCTTCTCGACATCATTGTCGGAGTACCTTGGTGCCCCCATGTTTTCCCCATGTTCTGTTTGTGCTGAATCACTCATACCAGATGCTAGTAGTCTGGTCGGGCGCATCCACAATCTTCGCCTCCGGCGGGAACGACGGATGATGCTGCGAGCGTCCGCCGATGTAGGCGCCCCGAACCGCTTGACGGTCCGCTCAATCCATGCTGCTGGTGCCCGTCTGTGCTGTTGGTACATCTGGTCGGTGCGAGCGACTTCTTCTGGGTGGTGACGCGGGCGTCGTTGCCGAGTAGGGGTGAACTCTTTCCCCTAGTTGACGGACTTCCCGCCGCGCTCAACTCTCTTGGGAAAGGTTTCACGCATGCCAAGCGATTGCATTTCGGACAAATGCGGCGATACGCCGCACCGCTGCCTCGCCTGAAGGATGGGCTACCGCGTATGTGTTCGCGGCCCGTGACATGCATTCGTCCAGTTCCTGCCACGAAATCCAGCAGAAGACTTCAGGAATTCGCTCCATAAGTTCGGATTCAGCCGGCAGCGCTTCGTCGCCGACACGTTCGAGGACCGGTCCCAGAAACCTCCCTACAGTCTCCGCAATTTCGAGATGACCTGCACCCTTGACACGAACCGGCGGAGCGACGCCGAGCAGCAGCAGGATGGGGTTGGCGGAGCCCGCGTTGGACATCAAGGCAACGTATTCACGAGCAAGTTGCTCGGGCTGGAAGGCGCTGTATCTTATGCGCTTTGCTTCGACGAGCGTGTACGTATTCGGTGTCTCGAAGATGGCATCGGGTTGAACGACCACTTGCGCGTTGCGGGCACCGGACCCGAGCCTGATATCGCCCGGGAGAAAGTGCATTCGCACGTCCTCAGATTCAGCGGCCAGCACGAGCCGGGAAACATCCGCGCCATGCGCCGAGCGGACGACAGCTCCTAGGAAATCTGTTCTGGGCAAGAAGTCCAGACCAACTAGCACCTCGGCGGTAAGTACGTTCTCTCGTCCTTGGCCGCCGGCCCGATAATCTCGGGCTTTCTCCCACGAAATCTCTTCGAGCAGCTTACCTACTATCGAACTGGAAGCTGTGGTTGAGACGTCCATTAAGGTCCTTAGGCCGAGAGAGCTACGAACATGCTGTCGTGACACTAACCCAAGCGTTGTCGATGGTGGCCGTAACACGCCAGCGAGGGAGTCCGTAAACACACCGGACTTTCATGTCACTCGATTTCCGCGCCTGGCGACTGATCGCTGCAACACTGCTCAGCCGCAAATTAAGGCAACGGCTCACCAGCGGACACCACTCCCGACGATATGGCCAGCGCATCTTGTGGTGACATCCCGAAACGTGTTCAAAATCGAGGTCAACCTCGCCCTCGAAGCGGTCGTCTGCACCGAATTCGCCCGTGTGTGCGTCTCAACAAGCGTTCCTGGTTCGGTCCGAGGCCGCTGAGAAAAGCCATACATTTAGTGGGGCTTTAGGCTGAATTGAATCGTCAAGGCGGGCTTATCCTCGATCGCCAATTTAGTACTGCGTTGCTGTCGCAACTCTTAGCGGCCCCAGCGTGATCGATCTAGCGGCACAGCGGTCTCAGAAAGTGGGCGCCGCCGTCGGGCATAACCTGAATAGCTCCGGAAATTTCACCCTAGGGCGTGACCTCGGATAGATACCCGGCATTCTTGGCGAAGGGCGCGCCCGGCCACGGACGCGCCCTTCGTGTGCCTGACCCTTCGAGGTGGTTCACGGCGGTTGATTTAGTCGATGAGCACCCGAGGCTTGGCGGGCTCCAAGGATTCAACGACGGGCGCAACTTTCCCGGAACGGTGATGCAGCCAGTTCGCCACCGCCAGAAGCGCCACGAGTCCGAAGGTGCTCAGGAGCTGGGGGCGGGAATCCTCGCCGATGAAGCCCACCGTGAAGATCGCCGCGAGGATGAGCAGGCCAAAGCCCGTGAGCCACGGGAAGCCGGGCATCCGCAGGGGAAGCTCCGTTCCCTCGCGGTCGGCGCGAAGGCGCAGCGCCAGCTGGGCCAGGAGCGCTGACGTCCACACCAGCAGGCACGTCGAGCCCACGATGTTGAGCAGGACCGGCAGGACCTTCTCGGGGAAGGCCAGCTCCAGCACAACAGTGACAACGCCGAAAGCGACGCTGGCCAGGACTGCGACTACCGGAACCCGGGCCTTGGACACGGAAGCGAGCAGGCGCGGCGCTTCGCCGCGCTCGGCCAGGGAGAACGCCATGCGCGAGGCACCGTAGAGGTTGGCGTTGAGGGCGGAGAGCAGTGCTGCCACGGCCACCAGGGTGATGGCGGTGGCTGCGCCGGGCATGCCGGCGGCGTCCAGCACGGCGGCGAACGGGCTCTTCAGCCCCGCCGAGCCCACGGGAACTACTGCGGCGATAACAAAGATGGCGCCGATGTAGAAGATGAGGATGCGCCACAGGACCGTCCGGACCGCCTTCTTCACACTGCGGGCCGGCTCCGCTGTTTCAGCTGCCGCAACCGAGACGATCTCGGTGCCGCCGAACGCGAACGCCACCACGAAGAGTGCCGTGGCAATGCCGGCGAACCCGCTGGGTGCGAAGCCGGCACCGGTGAAGTTGGACAGGCCCGGCGACTGGACGCCCGGCAGCAAGCCGAAGAGCAGCGCGGCGCCCACCAGGAGGAACCCGACGATGGCCGCCACCTTGAGCAGGGCGAACCAGAACTCGAACTCGCCGAAGTTCTTCACGCTGGTCAGGTTCACGGCCGTGAGCACCACGATGAACACGAAAGCCATGAGCCACACCGGCAGGGCCGGGAAGATGGTGGCCAGCAGGCCGGCCGCGCCGAGCGCCTCGGCCGCGATGACTACCACGAGCTGCAGCCACCAGAGCCAGCCCACGGTGGCTCCGGCCACCGGCCCGTAGGCCTTGGCGGTGTAGACGGAGAAGGCGCCGCTGTCCGGGTTGGCTGCGGCCATCTCGCCGAGCGCCCACATCACCAGGATGATGAGCGTGCCCGCCACAAGGTAGGAAATCAGCACCGCGGGACCGGCGGCCTGGATGCCGGCGCCGGAGCCGATGAAGAGGCCGGCGCCGATGGCGCTACCCAGGCCCATCATGGTGAGCTGGCGGGGTTTAAGGGCCGCGCCGAGGGCGCGGGCAGACGTCTTTGTCTGTTGTTCCATTGGGGATTCCTCTGGTTGTAGGCGGAACGGGTTGGTGAAAGGTCAGTGAGTGCTCAGGCCGCGTGGGCTTCCAAGAGCCGGAGCACGCGGTCGTTAGAGGCGGGATCGGCAACGGTGATCCGCACGCCGTCGCCCTGGTACGCCCGCACCAGGATGCCGGCGCCGTCGAACGCGTCCACCAGCCTCGCCCGGAGGCTGTCATCGGCGCGGATCCACAGGAAGTTGCCCTGGCTTGGCTGCAGTTTCCAGCCCTGGGATTCCAACTGCGCGGCCATCCGGGCGCGTTCCTGCCTGACGGCGGCGACCCGCGTTTCCATCTCCTCCCCCGCGTCCAGCGACGCGACGGCCGCCTTCTGGGCCAGCGCGCTCACGGCGAAGGGAAGTGCGGTGCGGCGCAGCCCCTCGGCGATCGCCGGCGCTGCCACGGCGTATCCGACGCGCAGGCCGGCAAGTCCGTACGCCTTTGAGAAGGTGCGCAGGATGCAGACATTCGGGTAACGGCGGTAGAGCGCCAGGGAATCGGGGCCGCTGCCCGCTTCGGCGTATTCCACGTAGGCCTCGTCGATCACCACGAGGATGTCCGGGCGAACGGACTGCATGAAGGCCTCGATGCGTTCGTGGCCTATCGGCACGCCGGTGGGGTTGTTGGGGGTGCAGAGCAGGATGACCTTCGTGCGGTCAGTGACTGCCGCGGCCATGGCTTCGAGGTCGTGACCCTCGGCGTCGTCAAGCGGGATGCGGACCGGCCGGGCGCCTGCCAGCTCCACCAGGATGGGGTACGCCTCGAAGGAGCGCCACGCGAAGATCACGTCATCCCCGGCGTCGCACAGGCCGGTGATGATCTGCTGGAGGACGCCCACGCTGCCGGGTCCCACCGCCACCTCCCCGGCGGTGACGCCCAGGTGCCGGGCGAGCCGTTCGCGGAGTTCGACGGCGGCACTGTCCGGGTAGCGGTTCATGGTGCCGGCCGCAGCGGCCACCGCAGCGGCGGCAGCGGGCAGCGGTTCGTAGTGGCTTTCGTTGCTGGCGAGGGCTGCGATGTCCGTACCGGCGCCGCGGCGGCCCGGGACGTAGGACGGAAGTCCGGCCACCGCGCCACGAAGGGTGGGAAGCACGGTATCCGGTGCGATGAGGAGCTGATCACTGGTCATGAGGACTGATCATGATTGTGACCCGGCCCACAATGCAAGATACCCTCAAGCAATTGGGACTTCTGCTCAACTTCTACTAACTGTGGTGAAAATATGACCATCCCGAACCCCCGCACCTTGGATTCCCTCGACGGCAGGATCATCCTCGCCCTCGACGAGGATCCCGAAGCCAGCGCTTTGGCACTCTCCCGGACACTCGGCGTCGCACGTAACACCGTCCACGCCCGGCTGGCACGGCTCGAGCGCAGCGGCGCCCTCCGCTCCTTCAGCCGGAGGCTGGACCCCGCCGCGCTCGGCTATGACCTGATGGCCTTCCTCTCCCTGTCCATCAGCCAGACGCGGACCGGTGCGGTGGAGGACGGGCTCGCCGCGATCCCGGAGGTCATCGAGGTGCACGCCACCACCGGGGACGCGGACCTCATGGCCAAGGTGGTGGCACGCAGCACGGCCGATCTCTACCGCATCACCAACGAGATCCTGGAAATCGAGGGGATCCAGCGGACCAGCACGGCCATTTCCGTGCTGGAGCTCATGCCGCCACGCTACGACGGGCTCCTGAGCCGGCTCACCGAGCAGGAAGCCCGCCCCTCGAACTAAGTAGGGGTGACGCAGGCCACAAGTGCGCATATTTTCACTTGTACCGGCAGTTCCCTGCCAAATATCCCAAGCAGATTCAAGGCTCTTGCCTATTCGAGGGTCAGACCGCAGGATTCCTGCATGACTACTCTTACTGTCTCCGGCCGCGTGGCGCAGGTTCTCAGCAGCTATGTCAGCGATGTCTTCGGCGTCATGGGCAACGGCAACGTCTACTTCCTGGACGCCGCGGAACAGCTGGGCCTCCGCTTCTCCGCCGTCCGGCACGAGGGCGCCGCCATCGCCGCGGCCGACGCCTACTACCGGGCGTCGGGACGCCTCGCCGCGGGCACCACCACCTACGGCCCCGGCTACACCAACGCGCTCACCGCCCTGGCCGAGGCCGTCCAGGCGCAGATCCCCGTGGTGCTGGTCACCGGGGACGCCCCGAGCGTCGGCGCCCGGCCCCAGGACGTGGACCAGGCGGCCATCGCCGCAGGCCTCGGCGCGGCCACCTTCACCGTCACCCGCGACGCAGCGGGCTCCGTCACCCGGCAGGCGGTGGAGTACGCACTCACCAAGCGCACCGCCGTCGTGATTGCCATCCCCTACGACCTCGCGGCACTCGAAGCGGAGGATGAGGCACTTCCGGCGCCGCTGGCACCGCAGGTAACGGACGACGTCGACGGCGGCCTTGGGCAGGTAGCCCGCCTGCTCGCCGGGGCGAAGCGGCCGCTGATCCTCGCCGGCCGCGGTGCGCACCTCGCCGGCGCCGGCCCGGAGCTCCGCGAGCTCGCCGACCGGCTCGGCGCACTGACTGCCGGAACCGCCCTGGCGCTCAACCTCCTCAAAGGCGAGGGGTACTTGGGCGTCGCCGGCGGTTTCGGCACGGACACCGCGGCCGGGCTCATGGGCGAGGCCGATGTGGTCCTCGTGGCCGGGGCGAGCCTGAGCCCGTTCACCATGCGGTTCGGGCACCTGCTCGGCCCGGACAGCACGGTCATCCAGATCGACACCGCCCTGCAGCCGACGCACGCCCGGGTGGACACGTTCGTCAGCGCGGACGTGAAGTCTGCTGCTTCGCGCCTCCTGGGGATGCTGGACGGCGTCGCTTCTGTGGGCGATGCGTGGCGTGCGGAAGCCCGCAAGCGCCTGGCCGACGGACCGGCCCACCACCCGGGCTCCTCGGAGACGCCCGATGGCCGGCTGGACCCGCGCGCCCTAGCCACCGCCTTGGATGCGGTGCTGCCGGAGCGCCGCACGGTGGTCCAGGACGGCGGGCACTTCCTCGGCTGGGCACCCATGTACTGGAACATCCCGCGGCCGCAGGACCTGGTGATGGTGGGGACCGCCTTCCAGAGCATCGGGCTGGGCCTGGCCAGCGCCGTCGGGGCAGCCCGCGCGGTGGAGGACGGCCGCACCCTGGTGCTGGCCTCGGGCGACGGCGGTTTCCTGATGGGCCTGTCCGACCTCGAATCGCTCATTGGCACGGCCCGCAGCGCCGTCGTCGTCATCTACAACGACGCCGCCTACGGAGCCGAAATCCACCAGTACGCTTCCAAGGGCCTGACCGAAAAGCCGATGCTGATCCCCGAGGTGGACTTCAGCGGTGTTGCCCGCGCCCTGGGTGCTGAGTCGGCGATCATTCGCTCGCTGGCGGACCTGTCCGCGCTTCAGGAGTGGGTCGACGCGGGGGCGAAGGGAACCTTCGTGGCCGACTGCCGGATCACTTCGAGCGTCCGGGCACCGTGGATGAGCGAGTGGATGGAGGCCAAGCAGGCCAAACAACCAGCCTGACCACAGGTCCGAGTGGTACCATATCCAGTACCACACGGAGGAAGACATGGCCATCACCACAAGCGAGGCACGGCGTGATCTCTTCGGCCTGATCGAACGCGTCAACCTCGATCACACCGAAGTCGAGATCACGTCCAAGCGCGGATCCGCAGTCCTTATGTCCAAAGAAGAGTACGACGCCTTGGTGGAGACCACCCATCTGCTGCGGTCGCCTAAGAACGCCCAGCGATTGCTGTCATCCCTTGCTGCCGTGCGGGATGGCCAAGTCACCGAGCACGAGCTCACCGATCCGTGACCGCCGGCCGCAGGCTGGCATGGACCGCCGAAGGGCGGGAGGACTACCTCTACTGGCAGACCCAGGACCGTAAGACACTCAAGCGGATCAACACCCTCATCGAAGACACACTGCGCGATGATCCCTTCGAGGGCATCGGAAAGCCGGAGGCCCTGAAGCACGCGCTCGCCGGAGCATGGTCCAGGCGCATCGGCCAGGAACACAGACTCGTCTACATGGCGGATGACCAGTACGTGACCATCCTGCAGGCCCGCTACCACTACTAACGGCTGGTCCCCGAAGCGCCAGCCACGTGGGACCTCGCCTGGTCTTGATGGTGGGGACGGCGAATGGATGCGGGCCAACCAGGCGGCGAAGGCTGCTGTGACGAGCTAGGATCCGGAAGGAGTTGGCCCTGTCGCTTTGCGCGTCGGTTCGGGCACAATGGCGGAGGCGGATCCCACCGTAAGCCCGGGAGAAAACAATGGCTGGAAATCCTGCAGCAATCGTCTTTGACGTGAACGAGACGTTGTCCGACATGTCCCCATTGGCGGACCGGCTTGCCGAGGTGGGTGCTCCTCCCCTGCTGGCGAAGGTGTGGTTCGCGAGCCTGCTGCGCGACGGCTTCGCCCTAACTGCCGCCGGAGACAAACGGGCTTTTGCGCATATCGGCGCTGAGGTTCTGCGCGGGCTCCTTCCTGCACGTGATCTCAGCATGGACGTGGAGGAAGCCGTGGAACACGTCATGGCCGGCCTGGCCGGACTGAAACTGCACCCGGACGTCCCCGGCGGTGTACGGGCGCTGAAGAACGCCGGCTACCGGCTGGCCACATTGACCAACGGCTCCACCGAAACCGCGGAGACGCTGTTCAAGGACGGCGGGATCAGGGACCACTTTGATGTGCTGCTATCCGTGGAGGACGCACCCGCCTGGAAACCAGCCCCGGCCTCCTACCACTACGCAGCCGGCGTCCTGGGAGTTCCAGCCGAACAGCTGCTGCTGGTGGCGGTACACCCTTGGGACATTCACGGTGCTGCACGGGCAGGCTTGCGTACCGCCTGGCTCAACCGCACGGGAGGACGGTTCCCCGCGTATTTTTCGCAGCCTAACTACACCGCCGCCAGTCTCGAAGACCTGGCCGGGGCCTTGGCAGTTGGATAAGCAACAGCCTCAGCAGATTGCTGCCGCACCAATGCCTTCCGAGGCACGCAAAAGGAGGCCGACGGCGACACCAAGTGTCGCCGTCGGCCTCCTTTAATGCCCTCGGGGGTGGTCTCCCCGCAGGGCGCTGGAAGCCTAGGCCGCCGCTGGAAGCGTTACGTAGTTGCCCTCGATGACGCGTGCGGCAACAACGGGAGTGCCGTCCGCCGTGACATAGCTGCCACGGGTGGCGGAGGGCAGGTTCCGGACGCCGGACACATAGTTGCCCTCGACGCCGGCGGGGGCGCTGCCGGCGGGGAGTGTCACGTAGCTGCCGCCGCGCTCGGCGGTGCCACCGACGGAGGTCCCGGCTGCGGTCTTGAGGGTGGTTTCAGTTGAGGATGCTGCGGGGCGTTCGGTCAGCAAAGTCATGGGTTCTCCTTGGGGTTTCAGGATGTGGGCCATACAGGTTGTTGTGCCGCTCAAGCAGGAGGGCGGTTGCGCGTTGCGTCGGTTGCCCTGCTGGCCCGGGTATGTTCACCGGTGCGGTACTCAAGGGCTTCGGTGGCCTGCATCCAACGTTACGGGCTTATCGCGAGCTACTCAAAATAAGGTGGGAAGGCTCACTATTACTCTGGATCACACAGCCGCCGGATTAGGGCATTTCTCCCCTGTTCGCCGTCCGGCGCCGGGACTAGTCTCAGCCGCATCAACGTCCACTGCTGTCGAGGAGCCGTCATGGCCGGGTTTGTGCAGATCATCGAATTCAAGTCCTCCCGTATCAAGGAGATCGAAGAACTGGGCCGTCCCTCAAGAACCGAAGGGAGCACTGCGCCCACGTTCCGCCGCATTCTTGCCACGGCGGACAGGGACCACCCCGGGACCTATTTCACCATCGTCGAATTCGATTCCTTCGACTCGGCGATGGAGAATTCCGGCCGGCCGGAAACGTCGGAGTTCGCTGCCAAGATGGCGGAACTGTGCGACGGGCCCGTGACCTTCCACAATCTGGATGTCATATGGGAGGACACCGGAGACGGCGGTGGCAACGGCTAGGAGCCGCTAGGAGCCGGACAGGGAAAGATCAGCGCAGAATTGCCTCAAGAACGAATCTTTCGCTCCCATGAACAAATAACATCGCAGCATTAGCTGCGCACAATTTATGGGGGAAATCGATGATTGAACATGGTCTTGTGCTTGAAGAAGTCCGGGGCGGGCAGCCGCACTCGCCCGAGATGCGGGGCTTCGACACTTCCTTCGACTTCAAAACCGACAAGCCGGCGAGGACCAACCCCGACCCGGACAGGGACAGTCCTCGGCTTCGCAGGCTCCATCAGCTTCTTTGGAGCAAGAAGCTGAACTCCGGCGTGCTTTTCGCCCCGACCGTGCAGTCAAATCCTCGCGATGGCTACCTCATCTTCACCGACGCTTCCGGGGCCAAACATTGGTTCGGCAGCGACGCCATCACGAATTCCTACACCAGGTGGATGCGCCCGAGGAATCTGGCCGCCGCCATCGCCGGGCTGAACGAGAAGCAGCGGGCCCGCTACCTTAACCCTCCGTACACCATCGGCAGTGCGATGATCTGGCCCGTCAGGTCGAAGGACCGGCCCACCATAAACCAGGCGCGCGGGACCAGGCCGCGGATCGCCGACCGCATGGACCTCACCCTGGAGTGCATCCGGCGTCACTACGCAGGAGTACCAGAGAGCCCCCTCGCCGACGTCCTCACCGCCTACGCGGACTTCTTCGCACTCTTCGAGGGGTTCAGGGAGTTCGTGGACTTCTTCAACTTTCAAGACCTGGTGACACCCGACTACGACGAGGTTCGGTTCTACCTGCCGTTCGACAACTTCAAGCATCCCGGGACACCGGCCACGATGGACGAGTACGTGACGTACCGTGAGGCCACGCTGGACTTCATCGAACGACGAACCCGTCGGATAACCGAGTGGCTTAGGGATAACTGCCCCGACACCGACGACGACGGCGAGTAGCGCCCACGCGGGCCCGCCGAGAACGGTGACGGCGGCACCTTTTTGAAAGTACGACGGCGGCGCGCACCTCGAGAGCGCGCCTTGCGCAGGCCGCTTGTCTTGCGCGGGGGACCGCCCTGCCGTCAAGGGGCCGGCGGCTAAGCACAGGTACGGTCTGCGGAGAGTGTCCCGGTCATCGCGCTGTGTGCGCCAACCCGGCCACCGGCATTATCGCCGTGCCGACTCTAATGTCAGACCCCCGGTTCATGATGTTCTTATGGGCACTGATGGAGCGGGCGGCGGGGTTGAGCGGGCGCTGCCTCCTGCCGAGTCTGCTGCTTTGGCCGGGCCGTCAATGGCTGCCGGCCAAATTGTCGTACCCCCGTTAGAGGATGTTCGTATGGGAACCAGTGCGGGGACGGGGACAGGTATGGAGGCTATTTACGCCACCGTTGCTGCTCTCGCCGCGCTCGATGCCGAGGACGCTGCCCTCGCCTCCGCCGGCGGTTCGGCTGTGGCCGGGGACGGTGTGGATGTGCTGGCGCGGGCGTACGAAATTCGGCTGGAACGGATGGGGCTGGAAAAGAAGCTGGAGGCCCAGGCCGCAGCCCGGAAGGCCAGGTCCGTGGCCGAAGCCATGGACCTGCAACACGCGATGACCCCACCAGAGGCGCCCCTGCATGAGCGGACCTACACCGAGATGTCCACGGTTGAGGAAATCGGCGGGATCCTGACCATCAGTTCCGGGGCCGCGTCCTCGTTCGTGGATCAGTCCCGGCAGGTGTGTGCATTGCCGCTGGTCATGGACGCCCTCTCCACAGGCAGCCTCTCATGGCAGCAGGCACGGATCTTCGCCGACGAGACCGAGGCTTTGGACCATCCCGCCGCGGCCGCTTTGGTGGAGCACTTCCTCGACCCAGACGCCCCTAACCCGGCAAGAGGTTGCCCCGCGCGGGAGCTGGCGCCGGCCCGGTTGCGGGCCAGGCTGCGGGGCTGGCGGGAACGGCACCACCCTGAATCGATTGAGAAGCGCCACCGCAAGGGCGTGGCGGATCGGCGCGTGGAATTCACTCCGGACCGGGACGGGATGGCCTGGATCGCCGCATACCTGCCAGCAGACCAGGCGTTGGCGATCTCGAACAGCCTCACCGCCACCGCACGCAGCCTCCAAGGCCCCAACGAAACCCGCACTCTTACCCAACTCAAATCCGACGACTTCGCCAGACGACTCCTCACCAACAGAACAGTCGCCGCCACCATCCCCACCACCGTCTCCCTCCAGGGCGAGGGCGATGCGCAGGAGGACCTGCTTGGCTTGGCCACTCTCGTCGGCTCCGATGAGCCCATGCCAGAGTTCTACAGCTTCGATACCGTCGCAAACAGTGACCGCCCGGACCAGGCTGGACCGGTGTTGAGCGGAACCACCACAGATCCGGATGCAGGCAAGGTTCCCACGCCCCGCGCCGACGTGCTCGTCACCGTCCCGCTCTTCGCACTCCTGGGCCTCACCGACGAACCCGCAGAGCTAGACGGTTACGGGCCCATTCCCGCCTCGATGGCCCGCCAGCTCCTCGCCGGCGGCGCCGAATCCTTCCGCAGGGTCCTGCTCGACCCCAGCGACGGAACACCCCTGGAAATCGGTCGCACCAGTTATCGACTCACCAAAGCGATGAGAAAAGCGTTGCAGCTGCGGGACGGCACGTGCGTCTTCCCCGGCTGCAACAACAACTCCTTCGACAACGACACCGACCACCTACAGGCGTGGCAACACGGCGGAACCACCGGAATCAGCAATCTCGCACAGCTCTGCCCAAAACATCACCGCCTGAAACACAACAGCGGATGGACACCAACGGCCTCAACCAGAGATGAGCCACCCGGCTGGACATCACCCACCGGCCGCCACTACCAAGCCGAACAACCCGACCGCGAACCACCACAATGGCCGCCGGGAGTCCTCCCGTCCGAAATCAGTCCCTCGGCAATCGTTCCGCCGAAATTCAGTGGGTCGGAAATCAATCCACCGGAAACTGGTTCATCCCAAGTCACTCCGCTGGAAGGGCTGTTGCTCCAGCTTCTGTCCGGATGAAGGCCATATATTCAAGGTGCTCTAACCACGTACTGAGGCACGGTTTTGAGGACAAGGGCGAGTGCGGTGGAGCCCGCTTACCCTCCGCGATTGGCTGGCCCTCCCGTGAAGGAACTGGCGGCTGAGTGCAGGCCAAGCCTCCCCCTGCCCTGATTTCCTGCCCCGCCAACCCAGGCACCGCCGTCGCGTGTCCACACGCCGAAATGCCTGGAAACGCTAACCCGTGAGTCAGCAGCTGACGCCGGAACAGCCACGTCGCTGTGGCCAGTAAGAGCGCGGCGCCGGTCAGCAGCGCTCTCCGGACCGCCGGGGAGCGGCAGGGCAAGCGGGCGTGAAAGCGTCGACGTCATCGATAGTCCCCTGAATGCCGCCGACCCCCTCGGCAACCGTTCGATCGTACCTGCCATCCTCATGGGTGCCGATTGCCCGGCCATTTGCCGGTGCCTTCACCGAGGGCTGGTCCGGCCTTGATGCGATGATCGCTGAACCCTAGACACGTGGCCCCGGCGGTTGGGCAGCGTCCCTGCGCGGTGTCCGGCCCACCGGTTTCATCTCCGCGGCGAACCGCAGGGCATCCTCAAAGCTGGCCCCGTCCAACCGCTTCACCAGGCGCTTGGCCTGCCGGAGCACGCGGGTCCTGTGGCCGGGCGCGTCCGCGGCCAGGGCATCCAGGACGGTGTTCAGGCGTTCCAAAGACTGCCCGCTGATACGTTCCGCCCCGTCCCCCAGCCAGGTGCCGGCGTCGTGCACCAGCCCGTTCAGCGCCTCCTGCACGTCCGGGCGCTGCTCCGCGAGCATGGCCAGTGCCGGGCTGGCCGCGGCGAACTCCGCCCACCACGCCCCCAAGCCCGGAGACTCACGGAACGCTCCGTCCCGGAATTCCCGCATAGAGTCGAAGCTCTTGGCACGGGACTCCTCCTGCCGGGCCTCTCTGCCTGCGCTGGACGAGAACAGCCTCTCAAGGTGGCAGTCCAGCTGCGGGAAGCCGCGGAACACCCCACTGATCTCCCAGTCCCCGTCCCCGGATTCGTCCCCTGACCACCGCCGGTTGATCGCGATGGCCGGCGTGGCCACCAGCTCGTCGGTAGTGGTGGTGAACGCTTCGGTGCCGATCCCGTCGTCGTTGTTCCCGAAGGTCCCGTACCAGATCAGCTGCCACCCGGACATGGCGTTCTTGACCGCCGCCTTGACCGACGTGGCGGCAGAGGACTTCACCACCTCGATCTGGTCCTTAATCTCCTGCGGCGTAGGAGCCGCCAGCGCATGCTGGAAACTTGCGGCCACCTTGACCACGGCCAGCTGGACAGCATCCACAAAAGCCGAGTAGCCCGTGTTGGCCAGGGAGTCTGGCCAACCGTCCTCCTCCATCAGGGACACCACCACGCCGGTGATAGCGGGGAGATCGTCCGCGCCGAGCAGCGCACGCAGCCCGGCATCGTTGACCGGAATCGGTTTCAGCTTGGTGGACCACAGTCCGACGGCGTCCGGCACCGGCACATCGTCCCCAGCGTCCACGTCCGTGTTGCCCAGGTTTCCGTGGCTTCCGTTGCTGGAAACGATGGTGGGCGAGCCGATCAGCCCGGGTCCTGCCTCGACGGCGAAGTTGTCGCCATCCACTTTGAAGAACACGGTCCAGATATACGGCTCCGCATTTCCCCACCCATCGCCTTCGTCATGGCAATGGACATTTTGCAGCACCGTTTCCAAATTCAGTGTGGCGCGCATGGAATTACTTCGCGCTATCGTCATCAAGCATGGGCTGTTCTTCTTCACCCGGTAGGGGCCGGTGCACCGGACCGCGGATTTGGCGGCGGGCCATGGATTGAATCCGCGGCGCTTCAGCCGTGACAGTCAGGCCCGAAACAGCCGAAGCGGCGCAGCGGCCCGATGAGGTCAATTTGCTGGTAAAACACATTCTTCCCGGTCCGTACTGGGTACTGCCCCAGATGTTGAAGGAAAAGGCCCACCAAGTGTACAGAATTCCGTTTTCGCACCCTTTCAGATGGCTGGCCAGCCCGTAGCCCGTCTCCTCAACCCAACTGAAGTCGTAGCACCACTTGGTCACCTTGCGCGTGCACGTATCGAACCACTCCCAAGGCCACGCCCCGGGACACCAATAAGTTTCCGTTACCACTACTTGCTGCGGCATGGCCGCCTCCTGACACTCCGCCGGCCGCAGCGCGGGCAGGCCGGCATCCCGGCATGACGCCGGGGCAAATCGATACTAGGAGCGGTTCCGCTTACGGAACCGCGGTAGGCGCAAAAGCCTGTTGAGGAAAGCTGCGCGCTGTTCACAGCGGCCGCACAGCGGGATTCCGGCAAAGGTTGTCAGGTCTTTAACCGCATCGCCCAGCCCGATACTTTCCCCGTTACTTATCCAAAAAGGAATTATCCGCCGATCCTGCCAGTGGCGTGATCGCGCAGGCCATTCCTGAAATTGATTTCGGATCATAACCAATCCCTTTTGGATGTCACCGGCAGGGCGTCTTGCCTTTCCGGCCGCCACTGCCTACGATTCAATATCATCCTCGCAGCCGAGCAGGCCGTCAATGGCTTTTGAATTAATTACTAAAGTCGTTGGAGACTCTCATTTCCGCGGCGGCTTGTTAGCCGCATACCTGCAGGTCCACCCACACGAGACGGGGGTCGCTGCTTGGGAACGGATAGACGCCGGTCAGCCGAGAGAGCGGGCCCGCCTGGGTCGGCCAGAACACACCGGACCCAAGCACCTGGTCTTGCGTGAAGGCAGCACATAGTCACCCTCAACGTATGCATTGCAGATGGCCGCAGGACGAACGCAAGACGAACGGGTCCGGTCACCTGGCGGCGGTGGAACCTCGCCGCGATCTACTCTGACTGGCCCGGAGCCGTTGCGACGTGTCCTCCAAATAGTGACGTACATGGTTGGCGATCACTTCGGCATCTTTCGGAAAACCTATGAAGTTCCCCGAAGTGCGGCGTATAAGCCACCGCAATCCGATGAACCAGACACCGGGAGCCGGCGAAGCGGGCCCCTGGCGCAATGGTGCCCCTGCGGGATCCGTCAGGTCCTTCCCAAGCCACTGGAATGCGCCGGTATAGCCCGTGCACCAAATAACACTGCCGATCCCTGCGCTCCGGAGCCGAAGTTCTCGGGGCGGATCCAGCTCGACCGGTGGCGCGGCCGGGTCTGGTCCGGCCGCTGGCGCGTCAAGCCCGTGAGCTTGAATGTGAGCATCTATGAGGCCTCGAATGGTCGCCGCCGAGCGATCTGCGTAGGCAATATTGACTGCGGTGCTGTCGTCGAAAACCAGGGTCTCGCCCTCGACTGCTACGAGACGGCCGGCGAGACCTGCTCCAGCCTTGGACAGCAATTGCAGGCTCATGTTGTGCCCGCCGGGTGCCAACAAGGCCGGCACTGCCCGGACCGCTCGGGGGTCTGGCAGGTCCTCAGGGCGGTGCTCAAAGAAACCTGCCTCATCCAACCATCTGACCGTATCTCTCCCGCGATACTTTGCCGATGCGCGCCCGACCGGGCATGTTGCCAGCCAAACATGCCGGCCTGCCGCCAACAAATCTTCGGTGATCTGCGTGCCAGACTGTGCGCTGCCCACGACCAGGACCGCCCCTGCCGGCAGATCGCTGGGATTCCTGTATGTTGCGGCGTGGCGTTGAACAATTCGGTCCGGCAGTCGGGCGGCCATGGCGGGTACCCGCGCTACGTTTTCGCCGCCGCTTGCCACCACAACGGTGCGGGCTTGAAGCGGGCCGTCACTGGTATGCAGAAGCCATTGGCCCTTGAGCCGCGCCAGCCCCAACACGTCGGTGCCAGTGCGCACCGGCGCTCTCGAAGCCAGCGTTTCGAGACGCTGCACCACTTCCCGGTGGGTCAAATACGTGTCTGGATCCTGGTCACCTAACATCGTGTTCATGAAGCCGGGGTTGTTGACGTGCAGAGAATCCCAGCGCTGGGTCCGCCACGTTTGGCCTGGCCGCGACCGCTCTAACACAACGTGCTCGATGCCGAGTCCCGCCAGCGAAGAACTGGCGACGAGCCCGGCAGGGCCGGCTCCTACCACCACACAATCAATCACCACGACCACCTGCCTTACCCGATCTTCTGGATACTCCAGTGTGTTCCGGAAGATGTTGGCGCGTCAGGAACCTTTGTTCCACCGCATCTCCTGAACCAGCCGCGCGGGGTCCAAAATGAGGATGCCGGTCCGGTCTGTACGCACAATGCCTTCATGCCGAAGCTCACGCAAGATCCTCACCACAACTTCCCGGGCCGTTCCCACGGCTTCCGCAAGTTCGCTCTGCGATGCCCTGACAACGAGCTCAGTTTCATCAGCCGGGCCCAGCCGCACTTGTTCAGGCGTCCAGTCGGAAGCAAGGTCGAGCAAATGCCGGGCCATCCGTTGCCGAACGCTCGCGAAGGCACCGTCGGGAATCTCGTAGATGAATGTGAGGACCCGTTCGCTGAGTTCCTCAAGCACCGCCAAGGCAACTTTCGGATCCTCATCAACCATTCGTCGTACTCGTTCGGGCGACAGGCGCAGCAACGTCGTTGATGTCAGTGTCTGGAGGGAAGCTGGGAGGGAGAAATCGGCGGCATACAGTGACACTGCCCCGAGGAGCGACCCTGACCGGCAGTAGCGGATGGTCATGGTGCGTCCGTCCTGTGACCTGACAAAGACCTTGACAACACCGGAAATGATCAGTTCGAGGTGGGGTTTCGGGTCGCCCTCCTGGTGTGTGACTGTTCGGGCAGGCACGTCGACGCGCTGGGCGCCTGCGAGCAGCTTGTGCAGACTATCGAGCGCCACCTGGTGAAGGTGGGACGCCTCAATTGCCTTCAAGACGTCAGCATCCATGGCCGGCCTATCTACCGATCCTCGAGAAGTGGTTACCGGCAGTATGTGCTTCCAGGCGACTGCTCGGCAACAGGACTTGTTCCCCTTGTTTCGCTGCGGAAGGCACGCAAAAGGAGGCCGACGGCGACACCCAAGTGTCGCCGTCGGCCTCCTTTAATGCCCGCACGGTGGTTCAATCCCCCCGCGGAGCGGTGGAACCTAGGCCGCCGCCAAGATGGCGGAACTATGCGATGGACCGGTGATCTTCCGCAAGCTGGATGTCATCTGGGAGGACACCGGAGGCCGCGCGGACAACGGCTAGGAGCAGGAAGGCCCGCGACCTCGCTGTGGCAGCGGTACTTGGCTCATACTGGTGGCATGAGCGATCGTACCGATTTCCTGGCCTGGGTGAGGACAGACCTGCACAATGCGGAACTGGCTCTCCACAACGGTGATGCGGCCCCGCGCAGGGCACTCTGGTCCCGCAATGAACCCGTCAGTGTCCTGGGCGCATGGCGCAATGCCATCGGACAGCAGGAACTGGACGACCTGTTCACCGGCCTTGCCAAACAGTTCTCCGACTGCACCTCGTACAGGTTCGAGTTGCTCACCTACGACGTCGTGGGGGATATGGCATTCACAGCGGGGCTGGAACACACCTCAGCCTCAGTGGACGGCCATCCTCGCAGCTACGTGCTCCGGGCGACGCAAATGTATCGACGCGAGGACGGTGCATGGAAGGTCGCGCACCGGCATGCGGACACAGTAACCGGCTGACGGCGGCAAACAGCGCTCACTGGCTTCTTCGTGCGGCCCTGGGCGGGACCGCGTGCAGCTGGTGGACGCCACGTACGACGCCGGGTGGAAACTTCCGGTGATCGGTTCGGCGGAGTCTCTATCCCGTGGACGTTCCATGTCGTACCGCTTCTAAGATGAGGCATGGACTTCGAGGACACGCTCTGGACGGTCTTGGGCGCCGGGTTGGTGCTGCTGATGCTCGTGGACGTTTTTCGTACGCTCCTTTACCCGCACGGTTCCGGTCCCCTGGGCCGGGCGATCATGCGCGGATTCTGGCTGGCGTCGCGGAAACTGCGGGGCCGGGGCACCTTCATCGCAGCGCCCTTGGCGATGGCCGCTGTCATCGGCGCCTGGGCAAGCTTGGCGGCCATCGGCTGGGCCCTGCTCTACCTGCCCCATTTGACGGACGGTTTTGTTTACGGCGCCGGGGTTCCGCTGCGGGCCGACTTCGCCGAAGCCCTCTACATCTCCATGGTCACGCTTTCCACGGTGGGGTTCGGCGATATCGTGGCAGCGCACCCTGTGCTCAGACTGGTTGTTGCCCTCCAGGCCGTCACCGGATTCGGGTTGCTGACAGCAACGGTCACCTGGATCCTGCAGACGTTCCCGGCCCTCAACCGTCGCCGGGCCGTTGCCCACCAGCTGAACCTGTTCAGGGAAGCTGCAGGTCCGGCCGGTCTCCTGGCTCTGGACCCGGGTCACGCGGCCGGACTGTTGGAGTCAATTGCCGGAAACGTGGCTTCGGTGAGCATAGACCTCCTTGCGTTCCACGAAACCTACTACTTCCGTGAAATCGAGCAGCGCGGTTCCCTGCCGGCCACGGTGGCCTACGCCCAGCAGTTGGCATCCCAGGCGCAACACAGCGAGAACGCTGAACTCCAGTTCGCCGGACGGATGCTCCACGCGGCTCTCGATGGACTCGCGGAGGTCCTGCGCGGCAAATTCGGCCACACGGGCACCACATCCGCCGATGTGTTCGACAGCTACGAACTGCACCACCGCCACGTGCGGCGCGGGGATCGGCGCCCAGAATAGCGTGCATCCGGCACCCGCGTGCAAGGCGGGACAAAATGGGGCAGTTGCCCCATGCCCCTGCTGCGGCCCGGTCATAGGCTCGGGTCATAGAGAAAAGGAGGCGGCCATGACCAGCTACCAGCCGCAGACATCAGCAGAGGCAACACCGAAAGTTGCCGAACTTCCGGAAGACGCCGCCGAGCATTTCGCCGGCTACGCCGTCCTGGGGCTACCTTTTAGCAGCGGCCACTACCTGGCCTTCCGGGATTTCCCGGTGAGCTCCATTGGCCCCGGCTACCGCTCCGTCTGGCACCGCACGCCCGGCGGCGAGTGGACCATCTACGCCAACGCCGCGCCCGAGTTCAGCTGCGCCCGCTACTTCGGGACGGCCATCCACCACACGGTGGAGACCGACGTCGACATCCAGTGGAGCGGGCCGTTCACCGCCCGGATCACGGTTCCAGGCGCCGTTGACTGGCGCCTGCAGCTTGGCACGTCCGCAGCCACCACCGCGCTGACGGCCATGGCCGTGCGGATGCCGGAACGCCTCTGGCGAAACGAGCTGGTGCTCCGCGCCATGGGAGCATTTGCCGGCCCGCTGCTGAACGCCGGCAGGATGAAGGTTTCCGGCGTGGTGCCCAACGGCCAGACGTTCCAGGCCCAGCCGCGGCAGTTGTGGCTCGTGACCGATTCCCAGGCCACCATCCAGGGTGAAGACGCGGGAGCTCCCGGGGCACTCCCCGTCCAGGACCACCTCGCGGACTTCTGGCTTCCGCAACGCGGACTGTTCGGAGCGCGGGTGGGCGTCCGGTTCCCGTCCACCGCGCACGCCGCCGGACCAGGCCCTGCCCGGGTACGGACCGGGAAGAACCAGGCGGCATAACGGCCGCGCGCGATCCCTACTGCCTTGGCTGATGGCTTCCTAGAATGGCAGGTGTGATGCAGTCACCGGCTGACCCCCGCCGCAGCGAAGTTTTGGCCGCGCTGTCGCTCGCCATTGACCTGGGGCTGGGGCAACCGATGGAGCACATGCTGCGTGCGTCCCTGCTGGCGTTGCGGATCGCCGGCGCAGCGGGCGTTGACGCCGGTGGCCGGGGCAGGATCTACTACGCCAACCAGCTGGCATGGATCGGCTGCCACGCGGATTCCTTTGAACTGGCCGCGCTGTTCTCGGACGATATCGCCTTCCGCGCCGACTACTACAACCGCGACCAGCACGGCCTGCCCATGTATGCGGGCATGTTCAGCCATGCCGGCGCGGGCCTCCCGCCGCTCTCCCGCGTTGCCTCCTGGACGCGTTTCGCGGCCACGGGCAGCGGCGCGGTGCGGAACATGATTGCCTCGCACTGCGTCTCCGCGGGGGTGTTGGCCAGCAGTGTGGGGCTCGACGACGCCGTGGCAGGCCTGCTCACCCACACCTTCGAGCGGTGGGACGGCAAGGGCCTGCCGGAGGGCGTATCAGGGTTGGACATCCCGCTGGAGATGCGGATCATGCATCTCGCGGACACGGCCGAGGTCTTCCTGCGCCGGGAGGGCCTGGCCGGGGCGGTGGCCATGGTTCGGGCGCGCCGCGGCAGCCAGTTCGATCCGGCACTGGCCGGGCTGTTCATCGACCAGGCCGCGTCACTCACCGAAGGGCTCCTCGACGTCGACTGCTGGCAGGCGGCCCTTGAGATGGCTCCCACAGACGCTCCCCTCTCGGGCAGCCAACTGGACGCGGTGCTGCGCGCGATTGGCGACTTCGCAGACCTCAAGTCCCCCTACACGGCCGGACACTCCCGCGCAGTGGCGGCTCTCGCGGCCGCCGCAGGCGAGGAGCACGGGCTGCCCGCCGACGACGTCAGGGAGCTCCGCCGTGCAGGATGGGTCCACGACCTTGGCCGGCTGGGGGTGTCCAACCAGGTGTGGGATAAGAAGGAGCCCCTCTCCGGGCTGGACCTGGAACGGATCCGGATGCATCCGTATCTGGGAGAGCGGATCCTCAACCGCGTTCCCGGACTGAAGGGCGAGGCTGCCCTCACCGGCTCACACCATGAGCGGCTCGACGGGTCCGGCTATCCCCGAGGGATTGGCGGAACGGAGCTGGGGATCAAGCAGCGGATCCTGGCGGCTGCGGACTCCTACCACGCCTCCCTCGAGCCACGCCCGCACCGGCCCGCGCTCACGCCGGCTGATGCGGCTGCCAGGCTCCGGCAGGAAGTGTCAGCCGGGAGGCTCGGCACCGAAGCTGTGGAGGCCGTGCTCGTGGCCGCCGGCCAACAGCCCCGCCGTCCGCATCCCACCGCGGGTGGACTCACCCCGCGGGAAGTGGAAATCCTCGGCATGCTGTGCCGCGGAATGACTCCGGCACAGATCGCCGCCAGTCTGTTTCTTGCCCGGAAGACCGTCCGCAACCACGTGGAGCACATTTACACCAAGATCGGTGCGACCAACCGGGTGGGTGCCACGCTGTTCGCGATCAGGAACGGCCTGACCGAGTACGGGATCGCACCCAAGTAGCGCTCCCCTGCCCTGCCGTTCCGACCGAGTCAGAGGACCTTCGACAGGAACGCCTTGGTCCGCTCGTGCTGCGGGTCGCTCAGGACCTGCCGCGGCGGTCCGGCCTCCACCGCAACACCCTCGTCCATGAACACCAGGGTGTCCGCCACTTCGCGGGCGAAGCCCATTTCATGGGTCACCACGATCATGGTCATGCCGGTCTTGGCCAGTTCCTTCATGACGTCCAGTACCTCGCCCACCAGTTCCGGGTCCAGGGCGCTGGTGGGCTCGTCGAAGAGCATGAGTTTCGGGTCCATGGCCAGGGCGCGGGCGATGGCCACGCGCTGCTGCTGCCCGCCGGAAAGGTGTGCCGGGTAGGCATCCCCCTTATCCTCCAGCCCCACGCGCGCCAGCAGTTCATTGGCACGCGCAGTGGCTTTCGCCTTGGAAATGCCCTTCACCCGCATGGGCGCCAGGATGATGTTTTCCACCGCGGTCAGATGCGGAAACAGGTTGAACCGCTGGAACACCATCCCGATCTCCCGGCGTTGGAAGGCCGCTTCGGAGAGCTTCAGTTCGTAAAGCTTTCCTCCCTTTTGCCGGTACCCAACCAGCTGGCCGTCTATCGAAAGCCGGCCGCCGTCCACCCGTTCCAGGTGGTTGATGCACCGCAGGAACGTGGACTTGCCCGAACCGCTCGGCCCCACCATGCACAGCACCTCGCCGCGGCCCACCTCCAGGCTGATCCCGCGCAGCACCTTGTTCGTGCCGAAATTCTTGGAGACCTTCTCGGCCAGCACCATCGGCACGCCCGTCATCCTTTTCCTCCAAAGTCGTTGCCGAGCGGAGCGCCGGGCATGCCGGGCTCACCAGGCACCGCCGGTGCCGCACCCGCCGCCGGAGGCACCGGCGTCGTACTTCCCTTGCCTGAATCCACCCGGCCGGTCCCCCGGGAGAAGCGCTTTTCAATGAAGTGCTGGCCCACCATCAGGACGGACGTGAAAAGGAGGTACCACAGCGATGCCACAATCAGCAGCGGAACCGGAGTGAACGTCACCGCGGAAATACCGCGGGAGACGCCGTAGAGGTCGATGCTCAAGGGGATGGCGGCCACCAGCGAGGTGGTCTTCAGCATCGAGATCACCTCGTTGCCCGTGGGCGGAATGATGATCTTCATGGCCTGCGGGACCACCACAAACCGCATGGTCTGCCCCCAGGACAGTGCCAGCGCCGTCGCGGCTTCCTCCTGGCCCTGGTCCACGGACAGCAGTCCGGCGCGCACGATCTCGGACATGTAGGCGGCCTCGTTCAGTGCCAGCCCGATCACGGCGGTGATGAAGAGGTTGGTGAAGATCCCGTTCGGGATGGTGACCCACGGCTCCATGAACGGAATACCCAGGGTGAACACCGGATAAATCAGGGACACCAGGCCCCAGAAAACCAGCTGTACATAGACCGGGGTCCCGCGGAAGATCCAGATGTACAGCCACGCAATGTTCTTCAGCACCGGGTTGGGCGAGAGGCGCATGATGGCCAGCACCAAGCCGATGACGATCGCGCCAACCATCGCGTAGACGGTCAGGGACAGGGTCACCCACGCCGCCTGGCTGATCCGGCGGTCGAAGATGAACTTGCCCACGTCCGCCCAGCCGTAGTCCGGGCGCTGGGCGGCGTCCAGCACAAACACCGCCAACCCGATCAACAGGACCACGGCGACCAGGATCCGCCAGGGGTGGCGCAGCGGAATCGCGACGATCTTCTCGGGCGGTGCGTCGTCCCCGGCGCGCCCGCTACCGGTCCGCGGCCTTCTGCCGGGGTCCGCCTCAACCACCCTGTCGGATTCCGGCGTGCTCATGATCTGTTACCCCTTGGCTGCCACGTTGAGGGCGGCCGTCTTGACTCCGCCGGACTCCACTCCCCACTTGGACAGAATCTTGGTGTAGGAACCGTCATCGATCAGTGTCTGCAGCGCCTTCTGCAGGGCGGGCGTGAAGTCGCTGCCCTTGGCAACAGGGATACCGTACGGTGCCACTTCGAAGGCGTCACCGGCGGTCTGCAGCTTGTCCTTGGTCTTGGAGATCGCATACAGGGTGACCGGCGAGTCGGCGCTCATGGCGTCCACCTGTCCCACCGCCAGGGCGTTTGTTGCCTGGTCCTGCGCGTCAAACCTGAAGATCTGGATGGCGGCCTTGCCGGCGTCGGTGCAGGCCTTCGACTTCTTGGGCACCTCATCGGTGTCCTCGTACGTGGTGGCCTGCACGGCCACCTTGAGCCCGCAGGCGTTGTTGGGGTCAACGGTCTTGCCCTTGGCGGTGGCCCACTGGATGCCGGCCGAGTAGTAGTTGACGAAGTCCACCTGCTTTTCACGTTCCACGGTGTCCGTGAACGAGGACATTCCCATGTCATCCTTGCCCCCGCGCACGGCAGGAAGGATGTTGTCGAAGGTGCCGATGTCGAAGTTGACCTTCAGGCCCATCACCTTGCCTAGGGCGTTGGTGAGGTCCACCGACCAGCCCGCCGGCGCCCCGTTGTCGTCCTTGAACTCGTTGGGCGGGTAGTTGTTGGCCATGCCGACGTTCAGCACGCCGGCGCTCTTGATTTTCGCCGGCAGCATCGCGGCGACGTCGTCGTTCTTTTTCACATCGACGGCAGCGCCGGCGCTTCCCGACGCCGAGCCGGTGGCAGCAGGTTGGCTGTTGTCCACGCAGCCGGAGAGGGCGAGGGCCGTGGTGATGGTGAGGACGGGAAGAAGGTATCGGGTGCGCATGGTTTCCTTAGCTTTCAGAGATTCTCTAGATTCTTGCCTGATGCTGTTGTTCAAGGATGTGACCGCAATGACGGATGTCCCGGAGAATCTCGCCGCCCCGAGCTTTCAGCTCGGGAATGCTGGAAACGCCTACCAACGTCATGGTACGCCTGAGCTCCTCCGCCAAGATGGCAATGATGCGCCCGACACCCGGTGAACCTGCCGCCACCAATCCGTACAGGTAGGCCCTGCCGATCGAGCAGGCGTCGGCTCCCAGCGCCAGCGCCTTGAGGATGTCGCTGCCGCGCCGGATTCCCGAATCCACGTAGATCTCCAGCGAGTCGCCCACCCGCTGGCGGGATTCCTGGAGCACATCCATGGGACTGAGCATGTGGTCCAGCTGGCGGCCCCCGTGGTTGCTGAGCTGGACGGCGTCCAGGCCGATCCGGGCGGCCTGTTCGACGTCGGCCGGGTTGACGCAGCCCTTGAGCACGATTTTGCCGTGCCACGCCTGGCGCAGCGCTTCCAGTTCCCGCCACCCGCTGGTTGCATCCGAGTGGCCCAGGATGTCCTGCCACATTGAAGGTGTGATGACCGAAGTTGCCGCCGCGCTGCGGGGATCCAGGTTCGGAAAACTGATTCCGACCGACTTCAGGAAGTTGATCCACCAGGCAGGCCGCCGGGCGATGTCCGCAACGGTGGACAGCGTCAGCGCCGGGGGTGCGGTGAAGCCGTTGTGAAGGTCCCGCTCCCGTGAGCCCAGTGCGCGGGTATCGACGCCGATGATCAGTGTGGTGAATCCGGCGGCTTCACAGCGCTGCAGTTTGTCCTTCATGGCCTGGGCGTCGGAGGTGAGACCGAAGTTGAACCAGCGGTCCAGTGCAGGGTGGTCCTTGGCAATGGTTTCCATGGGCACGGTGCTGAGCCCCGCGAGGCCGTAGGGGATGCGGGCGTTTTCGGCGGCGGCCGCGACGGCGGACTCACCCTCTGGATGGAACAGGCGGGTTGCGCCGGTGGGCGTCAACGTCAGGGGCAGGGCGCTGGGTTTCCCGAGCAGCGTGGTGCTGGTATCGGGTCCGGAGACCGGGCCCCAGCTGGGCATCAGCGCCCAGGAATCAAAGACGGCACGGTTGCGGCGGAGCGTCACTTCGTCCTCGGAACCGCCGTCGAGGTAGTCAAAGATGCCTGCCGGGAGGACCCTCCGGGCTGCTTTCCGGTACTCCTCCACATTGAAGGCGTTGGCTAGCACCCGGCGCCGCCTGGACAATATGGGGGCTTTGACCTGAATGAGCTGCCTGGCGTCGCTGACTTTCAAAGGGGGTCCCTCCGGTTGCGTGCATGCGTTATCGCTCAGCCTAAGACGCAAACGCCGCTTCACTATGGAGATCGTGGCAAATCATTCGTGGGGCTTCCGCACCCGGGGGGGGCCTGACAGCCGCGGCAGCCGCCGCCCTGATCGCCTCCATGGCGAGCCCCGCCGTCGCCGCCCCGGAAAACGGTGCCGGCACGCCGTCGTCGAACGCTGCCGGTGCCGCCACCTCCGATCTCAAGGTCAACGAACGCAACGGTTCCTTCGACCTGCAGAGCCACCGCGGCGGCCGCGGCGAATGGACCGAAGAGTCCCTGGCAGCCTTCGCCAACTCCCTCAAACTCGGCGTGACCACGCTCGAGCTGGACACCCACCTGACCGAGGACGGCAAGGTGGTCGTCTGGCACGACGACACCATCCAGGCGAACAAATGCATCGACACCGCACCCGCCACGGCCGGCGACCCCGAGTTCCCTTACGTGGGAGACCGCGTGGCGGACCTGACGCTGGCGCAGATCAAGACCCTCAACTGCGGCTTCACGCAGCTGCCCGGCTACCCGGAGCAGGACGTCATCGAGGGCAACCGGATCGCCGAGCTCAAGGACGTCTACCAGCTGGCCCGCGACACGAACGCCGCGAAGGTCCGCTTCAACGTGGAAACCAAGGTCAATGACAGCGAAATCGGCGGCGCCGGCATGGAGTCCCTCACCCGCGCGGTGGTGGCCGAGATCCAGGCCTCCGGCATGGCGGACCGCACCACAGTGCAGTCCTTCGACTGGTTCTCACTGAACCTCACCAAGAAGATCACCCCGGAACTGCCGCTGGTTGCCCTCTCCAGCGGTGACGCCTGGATGGGCGTGGGCCAGCCGGGTGCCAGCCGCAACCTCGGCGGCATCGACATCGACGATTACAACGGTTCCCTTCCCAAGGCCGCAGCCGCCCAGGGGTACAACGCCGTCTCCCCCACGTTCCGTTCCGTCACCCCGGAGATGATCGCCGAAGCCCACGCCCTGGGCCTGCCCGTCATCCCGTGGACGGTCAACACCACCGCGGACATGGCGCGCCTGATGGACCTGGGCGTGGACGGCATCATCACCGACTACCCCACCCGCCTGCGCACCCTGATGGACGAGCGCGGCCTGAAGCTGCCCAAGGCCTACGAGGTCAAGGGCTAACTCCCCGGCACCCTCATAGACGCGCCAGACGACGGCGGCACCCAACGCGGGTGCCGCCGTCGTCGTTCCCGACTATCGAAGCTTGTGACTACCGGCGAACAAGCCGCCACAGGGATGTGACCTCAGCGGCTCGCGCCTCGAACAGAGGATCGCCGCGGTCCGATGCCTTCGCATGCGTTGGCTTGGTGTCGAGCCGTTCGGTCACCGTCAGCCCGGCTGCCTCGATGGCGCCCAGCAGATCCCCACGCGACCGCAGGCCAAGGTGCTCTGCCAGGTCGGAGAGGACAAGCCAGCCCTCACCGCCCGGTTCCAGATGGTCGGTGAGTCCGTTCAGGAAGCGGAACAGCATCCTGCTGCCGGGGTCATAGACGGCGCTGTCCAGGCTGGAATGCGGCGTGGCCGGAATCCAGGGCGGGTTGCACACGATGAGCGGTGCCCGTCCGGGCGGGAACATGTCGGTCAGGACGGCCTCGGCACGGTCCTGGACACCGAGGTTCCGGAAATTCTCGGCCGCGCAGGCGATGGCACGCGGTTCATTGTCCGTCGCCACCACGCGGTGGACGCCACGGCGCGCGAGGACAGCAGCGAGCACCCCGGTGCCGGTTCCGACGTCGAACGCCAGCGTCTCAGAGGGCAGCGCAGCGGCGGCCACGAGATCCACATACTCACTCCGGGTGGGAAAGAACGTGCCATAGTGCGGGTGGATGCGGGCCTGCAGGGCATCGACGTAGACGCCATTCCGCCGCCACTCGTGGGCGCCAATCGCCCCCACAAGCTCATGCAGGGACACCACGGAAGGTTCGCCGATCTCACCGTACGCTTCAGCGGCGGCCTCCCGGATATCCGGTGCACGGCGCAGCGGCACCACCGGGCCCGGATCAAGAGGAATCAGCAGCAAGCCCAGAATGCGTGCACGATGCGAGCGGGACTGGCGGTGCCGATAGAACTTCTCGGCCGGAGTTCCTGCGATCTTCTTTCCGGCCCCCACCCGCCGGTCCATGGCGTTGAGGATCTGCCGTGCGTTGTGGAAGTCGCCGTGCCAGAGCATCGCGATCCCCTGTGACGCCTTCCGGTACGCCTCGTCGGCCGTGAGGGAGTCGTCGACCACTTCGACGCGCGCCGGCGCCGGTCTGCCGTTCGCCGAACGCCAGCGCGCGGTCCTGCTGGCACCGGCGTCGACCCAGGTCACGACGCCGGGCCCATCCACCGCGCGCGGGTGGTTGAGGGCCGAGTTTCCCACGGGAGCTGGTGTGTGAGTACTGATAAAAGATCCGTTCCAGGAGTCCGGGGCCGATCGGAGAATGACGATTACCACGGCGATTCCACGACGTCCAAGGCCACGGCCCAAGATTCCGGACCGTCAAACGGCCACGAACTGAGCTTGGTTGACGGCCGCTGGGACCCTTCAACCTACATTTCAGGATACAGGGTAGGGATCCGATGCCGGGTTTCCTCCGGCGGCCCGTCAGCCCTCGGTGTCACCGACCGCGACGTGGACCTCGTTGGTGACGGCAGTTCCGCGCTCCACTGTCCGTGACACCGTGCAGTACTTCTCATGGGAGAGGTCCACCAGGCGCTCCACCATGCCGGCGGCCTTCTGCCCCTCGGCCGTGTCGGGAAAGGCCAGGTTGAAGGACAGGTGCAGCCCGTCAACCCGGTTGGCGCCGTCCTCCACCACTTTGTGGCCGGTTGCCGAGACCTGGAAGGCCGTGGGCTCGGCGCTGCGTGCCGTCACCGTGTCCACGTCGATGGCCGAACATCCGGCTATCGCCGCCAGCAGCAGCTCCACCGGGCTCAGCAGCCCTTCGCCGTGGCCGAATTCAAGTTCTGCGCCCGCAGCATTTCGCGCCACGTACCGGGCCGTGGCACTCCGGGTCAGTTCGACGGAACGCAGCGTGGGATCGTTGTTTTCACTCATGGGACCATGATGCCACCAGCGGGCGCGGCTCTCCTCCGATGGCCGCGGCCTGGACGTGGAGATTACAGTGGACGGCCGGAATGCCATCCAGCACGCGGCACCGGGTCATGTGGAGTTCGTCCGCGCCCACTTCTTCGATCGGCTCACGCGCGCCGAACAGGATGCCCGGGCGTCGGTGAGCCGGAAGATCATTGCCTCGCTTCAGCCTGAATGCGACTAGTACTACAGTTTCCGGTGTGAAGAACATCGGATTTCTGTCCTTCGGCCATTGGACCGACCACCCGGAGTCCGGCACGCGGACCGCGTCGGACGCGCTGTTGCAGGCGATCGACCTCGCAGTCGCGGCGGAAGAGCTGGGGGCGGACGGCGCCTATTTCCGCGTTCACCACTTCGCGCAGCAATACGCGTCCCCGTTCCCGCTGCTCGCTGCGATCGGTGCACGAACAAGCCGCATTGAAATCGGTACCGGTGTGATCGACATGCGCTACGAGAACCCGCTCTACATGGCGGAGGACGCGGGCTCGGCCGATCTGATCTCGGGCGGCCGGCTGCAGCTGGGCATCAGCAGGGGTTCACCCGAGCAGGTCATCGACGGGTGGCGCCACTTCGGTTACGTCCCCGCCGAGGGCGAGTCCGACGCCGATATGGGCCGGAGGCACACCGAGCGTCTGCTGGAGGTGCTCACTGGCGAGGGCTTCGCGGCGCCGAGCCCCCGCCCGATGTTCCCGAACCCTCCGGGCCTGCTGCGCGTGGAGCCGTACTCTGAGGGCTTGCGCGAGCGCATCTGGTGGGGTTCCGGCTCCAATGCCACGGCCGTCTGGGCGGCGAAGCTCGGCATGAACCTGCAGAGCTCCACGCTCAAGGATGACGAGAGCGGTAAGCCGTTCCACGTCCAGCAGGCTGAGCAGATCGACCTCTACCGGCAGGCCTGGAAGGAGGCGGGGCACGAGCGGGAGCCGCGAGTCTCGGTCAGCCGCAGCATCTTCGCACTGACGGACGAGCGCGACTGGCAGTACTTCGGCCGTGACCGGCACAGCTCCGACCAGGTCGGCAACATTGACGCAAAAACACGCGCGGTTTTCGGCCGGTCCTACGCGGGTGCCCCGGACGAGCTGGCCGCGAAGCTGGCCGAGGACGAGGCGATCGCCGCCGCAGACACCCTGCTGCTCACGGTCCCGAACCAGCTCGGCGTCGACTACAACGCCCACGTCATCGAGTCGATCCTGAAGTATGTGGCGCCCGAGCTCGGCTGGCGCTGACCCCTCACCATGGATCTGCACCTGCGGGGAAAGACTGTCCTGATCACCGGTGCCTCACAGGGCATCGGCCGGGAAACGGCGCTGGTGCTGGCGGAAGAAGGCTGCAGGCATCAATCCCGGGCCGGTGTCCACGCCCCGGAATGAAGTGATGCTGCGGAACAGGGCCAAGACGGAACTGGGCGACGAGAACCGCTGGGCGGAACTCACCGCGGCGCTCCCCTACGGGCGGGCTGCCACCCCGGGGGAAATCGCCAGCGCCGTCGCGTTCCTGGCATCCCCCCGGTCCGGCTACACCAACGGAACCGTTCTGACCATCAACGGCGGCCCGGCCTAGCGCAGGCTCTTCGCCGTCCGCACCATCCTGAGCTCTGGCAGCTCCTCCCACTCCGGCGGCAGCAGGCCCGTCGCCCCATCGGGGCGGAAGCCATGCTTGCGGTAAAACGCCTGGGCTCGTGAATTGTCCCGGAGCACCCACAGATAGGCGGGTGAATCGCCGACGGCGGCACTCAACAGTGCCGCGCCCAGTCCTGTTCCGTAGGTGTCCCGGAGCGTGAAGATCGAATACAGTTCCAGCTCCTCAGGCCCCGGATCATCCCGGCCCGGGCCGGCGTCCGCCAATCCCACGATGCGGTTGGTGCCGTCCACCGCAATGATCCGCGGGTCAGCAACCGCGAGGTGGGGACGGCGACTTTCCACCCGTTCGGGGATGCTGGCCCGGCGGCCGCGGAAGAACTCCGGGGAGAGCAGGTGCCCGTAGCTCTCCTCATGGGCGAGTGTATGAAAGAGCACCACGGCCATGGCGTCCTCGGGAGTGGCCTGACGAAGCTGATATTTCATCCGTTCAGCCTAGCTTTGCGGTGGTCCTAGGCCGGTGGACCGCCGGCCGCTCGTTCCGCCTCACATCTTTACGTGTAGACGCGAGAACCGTGGCTGTTGTGATCACATTCTTCAGCTAGCCGGCTTCGAGAACGGTCTTCAGACCGGCCAGTTGCGAGACTTCCTTCTGCATGGTCCGCTCGATCATGGGCCCGAGGACCTTCATGAGCCCTCTCGGCTTCAGGTCCAGGGTGAACCGGACCCTCGTGCCGCCCGGTTCTTGGCTAAGTTGGTATTCCCCTGCGGGCCGAGCGGGCCCAGCCACTACCTGAAAGGCAAGGAGCCTGCCCGGCTGCGCCGTGGTGATCTCATAATCGCCGTCAATGGGCCGCCCGCCCGGACCCGAAAGGGTCTGGCTGTAGACGGCGCCAACTACCCCGGGCTCGCCGCTTTTCAGGGAGATGGCCTGAACTCCTGATCGCCACGCGGGATTGTTGAGGCCGTCCGCCAGGAATGCGTAGACGTCTTCCGGTGAGCGGCTGATGGTGGTCTGGTGCTCGGCGTGAGCCATGGCTTCTCCTTATACGGGTGTGCCTGGCGCCTAATTCGACGCGCTGCCCACACTCTACGCTCAAGGAGCAGTGTTCGATCAGCCCGCAACGGTCACCCGAACAGCGCCGCCACCTGGGTCAAGGTTTGAAATACCCCATAGGCCAGCGGCACCCCGACGAGGGCCCAGGCCACGGCCAGCCGGCCGCCGGAACGTTTCACGGGCGCGTGCGCGCCGGGGGTGTGTGCAGTGCTCATATCAGGCCTCCATGGCGGATTTGTTCGGCAGCCGGTGTTCCGGGCCGGGTTCGTGGAAGCGGGCGTCGACGGGCTTGATGAGGAGGTTGGCCACGAAGCCGATCACCAGCAGCACCACCATGGTCAGCAGCGCGGGCTGGTAGGACGCGGCGTTCAGCTGGCCGGGCTTCCCCTGCGCGTCCAGGATGCCGTTGACGATCAGCGGGCCGGCCACCCCGGCGGCGGACCAGGCGGTCAGCAGCCGGCCGTGGATGGCCCCCACCTGGAAGGTCCCGAAAAGGTCCCGCAAATAGGCCGGGGCGGTCGAAAAGCCGCCGCCGTAAAAGGAAATGATGACGACCGCGAGGGCGACGTACAGGATGGTGGTGGTGGAACCGGCCAGCGCCAGCACCGTATAGAGCACTGCGCCGACGCCGAGGTACATCATGTAAATTCGCTTGCGGCCGGCGACATCGGAGGTGGCCGACCAGGCAAAGCGACCGGCCATGTTGCCGATGGAAAGCAGACCGACAAAGCCGGCGGCGACGGCGGCACTGACCACGGAAGCGCCGTCGGACTTCCGGAAGAAGTCCTGAATCATGGGAGCCGCCTGCTCCAGGATTCCGATTCCGGCACTGACGTTGCAGAACAGCGCAATCCAGAGCAACCAGAACTGCCTGGTTTTGATGGCGTTCTTGGCGGAGACGTTTTCCGTGGTGACCAAGGTGGCGGCCTTGACCTTGGTGGGATCGAACCCTGCAGGCCGCCAGCCCTCTTGCGGGACCCTGATGGTGAACGCGCCGAAGAGCATGTACGCAAGATAGACGACGGCGAGGGTCAGGAAGAGTTTGCCCACGGCATCCCCGCTGGCCACCCAGCCCTTGTCGCCGGAGTTGGGGTCGTAGAGCTTGAGCAGCGCGGTGGAGACCGGGCTGGCGATCAGCGCGCCCCCGCCGAAGCCCATGATGGCCATGCCGGTGGCGAGGCCGGGCCGGTCCGGGAACCACTTGATCAGGGTGGACACGGGCGAAATGTAGCCGATGCCCAGGCCGATTCCGCCGACGACGCCGTAACCCACGTAGACGAGCCACAGCTGGTGCGTGAAGATTCCCAGCGACCCGATCAGGAAGCCGCCGGCCCAGAACATGGCGGAGGTGAACATCGCCATCCGCGGGCCGTTCCTGTCCACCCAGGTGCCCATGACCGCCGCCGAGAGGCCCAGCATCACGATGGCGATGGAGAAGATGACGCCGATCTCCGTCAGGCTGACACCGAAGTGCTTGACCAGGGCCGTTTTGTAGACGCTGGTCGCGTAGGCCTGGCCGATGCAGAGATGGACCGCGAGCGCGGCGGGGGGTACCAGCCACCGGTTGAATCCCGGCGGGGCAATACTGTGTTTACGGTCCAGCCAGCCCATGTTTGCTCCTCCTGGCATGTCGAAGACGCCAATGTCCGTTCGATCAAAGGCCAAGGCCCCTCCCCCAGGTCAATGTCCTCCGGCAATCATGGGGCAGATCATCAGCAAACGTACTATAAATGCGCCGAACGGTATCCAGCCGTCGCTGAGCGGCTATTCTCCCTCCCTGCGGCCGGGCCCTCAGGACGTGACTGGCGGTTCCTCCACGTCCTGGATGACCTCGTTGTGCCGCAGGAACCACGGCTTGAACGGCGGATCAAAGCGGGCAAACCGTGGCGCCCCCACGGCTGTCAATCCGGCAAGGGTCAGCGCGGCCTGCAGCCCGGCGTTTCGGCGCGCGAAGGCCGCACCGTTGCCGCTGCCCGAGAAGCGGACGACGGCGGCCAGCGAACCCGGAACGGTCCGGATCCCTACGTCCGGGTTGATCGGAACCGGTGCTGTTTCCGCCGTCGTGCCGGCCGGGAGCACAAAGGCAACGGCAAAGTCAGCCGGCGCATCGGTGCCCGGCAGCGGACCGCTCTGCAGCACCGGGGCGGTCATCGCCAACTTCTGCGACGCGCCACTTTCCTGGATGACGGGGGCCGTCATCGCCAGCTTCTGCCGCGCTGTGTTGCTGCCGCTGATGTAGTTGAACAGGTGCCGGAAGGCGGCATTGCCGGCCCGGTCAAAGGCCGTCCGGACGTGCACCTCGGCGAGAACATGCGCGGGATAACGCCGCAGCTCGAAGTGCGGGTAGTGGTGGACCAGTTCGTAGGGCTGCTGTTCGGTCATGGTCCTCCAGACCCTACGCCGGTCCGCCGCGGGCGGCCAGAGAGCGCAACACTTAGCATCGGGAAAGCTCTAGACATGTGACCATATAGTCACCTATTCTGGAGGTGTGGACGCCGTATTCAAGGCCCTCGCCGACCCCACCCGCCGGGACCTGCTCGATGAACTCTTCCGGGAGGACGGGCAAACCCTTCATGCGCTCGAGGCCCGCTTCAAGATGACCCGCTACGGGGTGATGAAGCACCTCAAGCTGCTGGAGGACGCCGACCTGGTGGTCACCCGCCGTCGGGGCCGCGAGAAGCTCCACTTCCTGAATCCGGTGCCCATCCGGCTGGTCCACGACCGCTGGGTGAGCAAATACGCCGAACCATAGGCCGCTGGCCTCAGCGACCTCAAAACCAGATTGGAAAGTCCCATGGAAAAGATCTTCGAAATCTATATCAAGACCACCCCCGAACGGCTCTGGGAAGCCATCACGGACAGTGAAATCCGCAGTAAATACCAGTTCGGAAACACCCTCGAATCCGACTGGAAGCCGGGCGGACGGTTCGCGATGGGCAATCCCAAAGCCGGCGAACTGCTGGGCGAAGGCGAGAACCTCGAAGTTGACCCGCCGCGGAAACTCGTCCAGACCATGACCGCGCTCTGGGGCGACGACGTCAAAGCCGAAGGCACCTCACGGATCACCTGGGAAATCGAACCCGTGGGCGATTCCTGCCACCTCACCGTCACCCACGACCAACTCCGCGAAGGCGCCAACGAACAGCTCTACGGCGGCTGGCCCATGATCCTCTCAGGCCTGAAGACGTGGCTGGAAACCGGCGAGAAGCTGACCACCCCCGGCTCCCTCATGTACACCTAACTGAGACGGCGGCACGCCTCGGGGTTGGATCAGGCAGTGGTGAACCGGTCGCTTGCCTGGCCGGTGAGGACGCCGGTGGGCAGCTTGCGGTCCATGAGGACCATCAGGAGGTGGTGGGCGGCACCGCGGAGCGGCTCGCCAGCTCCGAAGGCCCAGTCGAGATCGTCGGCCTCAAGGCGGATGCCGGTCAGGTCAAGCCGGAAATGTTTCAGGCTGAGCGGGCTGGTTGCCTGGTCCAGGACCGTGAGCAAGCTGGCCTCACTAACTGAGTGTCTAATGCCCAGCGGGATTGTGATGTCCAGGCCGTGAACGATGTCATGGGTGAGGGCCCCTTTGAGGCCGCCACCCGGTGGCTTCCAACGGGTATCCTCGTTCGTCCGCCAGCGGTGGAGCAGTGTGCTGACGGGTTCCTGGGCGTCGTGGCGGGCGACTCGATCGGCCATCTGGGCGAAGTTGCCACGGGAACGGAGCATCTCGCCTATGAACCGCGGGGTCGAAAAGCGCAGGGGCATGGTCATGTGCGCGACAACCTCGCGTATCCGCCAGCCCGTGCATAGCGACGGGGTGTTCCAGTCCTGCTGGGGCAGGGCTTCCAGGATATTGCTGAAGGCCCGCCGCTCGGCGGCGATACTGGCCATCAGGTCGTCGCCCGCGCTCATCGATCGGCTCCGGTCAGCTCAGAGAGATAGGCCTCGAACCGGTCCAGGGACGTGAGGAATCCGGCCTGCGCATCGGCATTCATCATCGGAGACGGCACCTTGGTCTGTTCTATATCGACTCGGGTTCGGTGGTTCCCGAGTTCGGTGAAGGTGATGGTCACGGTCATCCCGGACCGGTCCTCAGTCCACGACAACCGCTCCGGTGGGCTGACCTCAAGGTATGTTGCGCTGGTCGGGTAGGTGCTGCCGTCGGCGTCGTTGACCATGACGGTCGTGAAGACCCCGCCAACGCGCGCGTCCACGGTGATGGTGTCCAAGGGTGTGGTGACCCCGCTGGGACCCCAGAAATGAGTCAGATGCTCGGGGTCGATCATGCAGTTGAAAACCAGCTGCCGTGGCGCCTCGAAGGTGCGGGTGAAACTCAGGGTGTTCTCATTCACTGGGATCTCCATTCGGGGGTTCTTGCAGGGTGCGGAGGTGCTGGTCGAGCTTGTCGAATCGCTCCGACCAAAGACGCCGGCTCTCTTCGATCCAGCCGGCAGCGGTATCGAGGGCCTGGACCTCCAGGTGGCAGGGGCGGAACTGGGCGTGCCGGCCCCGGCTGATCAGCCCTGATCGCTCAAGCACCTTGAGGTGTTTGGATATGCCTGGCAGGCTCAGCTTGAACGGTTCCGCCAATTCATTGACCGTTGCGTCGCCGATGGCGAGCCGGGCCACGATCGCCCGCCGCGTTGGATCGGAGAGCGCACTGAACATCGCGTCGAGCTGCTGACTCCCTGCCGCCGTCATGACATCATCCGAAATCTCTTCACCCATATATTTTACCGCTCAGCTAATTAACCGTCAAGGAAAGTACTGGTTCCGGAAAAGAGCAACCAATCGTTGCGCATGCCTGAGTGGTGCTTTATAGTTTGTGCAACAAAAGGTTGCTAATAGTGAGGAGCGCGGGATGGAACACGGCAGCATCGAGCGGGAGATCCACATTGAAGCCACGCCCGAGGTGGTGTATGAGGTCATCACCAGGCCTGAGCACCTGCGGGAGTGGTGGCCGGATGAGGCCGAGCTCGAACCGGTGCCCGGGGCCACGGGGGTCATCTCGTTTGGCGATAGGTCTGCGCCGGAGGCAAAGATGGTTACTCTCCTGGTGGTGGAAGCCAGCCCGTCTCGCCGGTTCTCCTTCCGGTGGGTCTACGACAACGGTGAGACCCCGACGCCTTCCAACTCGCTCCTGGTGAGCTTTGACCTGATCCCGTCTGGTACGGGCACGCGGCTGCGCTTTACCGAGACGGGCTTCAGGGAGAGGGGTTGGGAGGCGGCCGTGCTCGAGGAGCAGTACCGGGATCACGTCCGCGGCTGGGACTACTTCCTGCCCCGACTCGTTTCCTACGTCGGCGGGCTGGTAACGGCGCCATGAGCATGGCCGTCGACGACGATCTCTGGTCGGCGGTGGGAGATTCGACCCGGCGACGGATGCTTGACCTGCTATTGAACGACGGCGGCGGCACCGCTACCACGCTGAGTAGGCAGCTGCCGGTCACCCGGCAGGCGGTCGCCAAACACCTTGCCGTACTCCACCGCGTCGGAATAGTCCACGCCAAGAGTTCGGGACGGGAGCGCATCTACGAGGTGAGTCAGGCCCAGCTCGCCCGAGCTGTCGCGCAGCTGTCATCGGTCGGGGCCACCTGGGACGCCAGACTGCATCGCATCAGGGCAATCGCCGAAGCAATCCAGCAGAGTAGCGAAGGCTGACGGCTCACGGCGATCATCACCTCATCGTCACGGACGGTCACCGGCCAGACATCCCGGGTGCCGCCGTCGTACTCCCCTGCCGGTCACTCCGAGGCGCGCGGTGCGTTCAGTTCGCCTGCAATCTTCGCTTCCAGTGCCGCGACCGTGGCCTCGGGCAGGACGATGAGACCGTCCAGTTCCCGCCGGGCGCGCTTGTACGCGGTTTGCCGTTCGGCTGGTGTCGCGGCGTTGTCGGAGGCGATGTTGAGCAGTTTCCTGGCCGTCGACAAGCGCTGGCGTTCCAGCACGCTGAAGTTGTGGTCCTTGATCCGCTTGGCTTCGCGCTCCGCGATGTCGAAGGCCAGTTCAAAGGCGTTGACCGCCGACCGGTACTCAGCCAGCCGCGCCGGCGCCGTAATGTCGCCAGCGGCGGCCGGGCGCAAACCGTCCGCCGCTTTCTTCGCGCGGATGAATGCGACTGTAAGGGGCTCCCGCACATCGGTCATGACCGGGAAATCGATAAGTTTCCCGACGTCGAGCTCGTAGTCCAGCCACCGCCGGTTGACGGCATCGTGCCCGGCCATCAGGGCGGCAACCTCGGCCTGGCTGGTTTGTTCCGCCTGCACCGCCTGGTTCTTGAGTTTGTACAGCTCCACCCGGCGACGGTGCCGGCGTTCGCTCGCCCTGGACCACGACCTCGCCCACCCTCCGGCCAGTCCGCTCAGAGGGAAGACGAGCCACCAGAAGTGGCCAACGAAGTCAAAGAAATGCTCCACAGATTCATCCTCCCACCGCCCCACCCGCACCCCAAGCCCCCTGTCCAAGCACTTAGGACGGCGCGGGCCCTCTCACGGGTGTACCGCCGTCGTCATTCCCGACGGCGGCCGCAGACCTTGGGAGCCGAACGTTCGTATTCAGCCCGCCAGTTCGTTCAGTCGGGTCCGGAGGTAGCGCCGTTCGGCGTCATTGTCAGTCAGGATCAGCGCCTCCTCGAAGGCGACCCGGGCCTCGCCGAGACGGCCCAGCCGGGTCAGGAAGTCGGCGCGTGCGGCGGCAAGATATGGGTAGCGGGCCAGCTGGGGCTCGGCTCCGAGCGCATCCAGCTCCGCCAGGCCTTCCGCGGGGCCCACCGCGAAGCCGACTGCAATGGCCCTGTTGAGTTGGATAACGGGAGAGGGCCACGTCTCCATCAGCACGTCGTAGAGCCCCAGGATCTCCTGCCAGTCCGTGTCCGACCACGACTCGCTCTCGTCATGGACGGCCGCGATAGCCGCCATGACTGCGAAGCGGCCCGGCGGCCGCGCCGCCAACGCTTCGCGCAGGAGCGCCACCCCCTCGTCGATGGCCTGCCGGTCCCATTTGGACCGGTCCTGGTTCTCCATCAGCACGAGGTCACGGTGCTCATCGAGCCGGGCTTCCCTGCGTGCGTCGGTGAGCATTAAGAGAGCCAGAAGGCCGGCGACGTCGCGGTCGGCGGGAAGCAGGACCCGGAGCATTCTTGCTAGCTCAAGGCCGCGTTCGGCGAGGTCACGGCGCATCAGGTCAGCTCCTGACGGGGCGGTGTGCCCGGTGGTGTACACCAGGTAGACGACGGCCAGCACGCCGTCGAGCCTCTCCCGGAGCTCCGACGCCTTCGGCACACGGTAAGGGATGTGCGCGGCAGCGATCTTCTTCTTCGCCCTGGTGATCCGCGCGGCCATTGTGGCCTCGGGCAGCAGGAACGCCCGCGCCACTTCACCGGTGGACAGGCCACAGAGGAGCCGCAGCGTCAGTGCAACCTGCGCATCCAACGCCAGGGCGGGGTGGCAGCAGGTGAAGATCAGCCGGAGCCGGTCATCGCTAATGTCTTCAGAGTCCCGGCCCGGCTCGTCGTCTAGGGACTCCTCCGGGGTCAGAAGCTTGGGTAGCGTCCGCTGCGCCGTCGCGGCGCGGCGATGCATGTCCAGGGCCCGCCGGCGCGCGGCCACGGTGAGCCACGCGCCAGGGTTCTTCGGGATGCCGCGCGGACCCCACGTGGACAATGCGCTGGCGTACGCGTCCTGAACGGCTTCCTCGGCCGTGTCGATATCGCCGGCAACACGCACGGTGGCCGCCAGCACGAAGGCCCACTCCCTGCGGTGCGCATCGGCAACCGCGGCAGCAACCTCCGAGCTGGCGGCCTGCGGCATCAGCTGACCATTCGCACGGGCCGGACCTCTACCCCGACGCCAGCCGGAACCTCCTTGGCGATCTCCAGCGCCTCATCCAGGTCAGCCGCCTCGATCAGGTAGTAGCCGCCCAGGGTTTCCTTCGACTCTGCGAACGGACCGTCCGTTACCGAGAACCCGCCCGCACCGTCGCGCCGGATGGACGTCGCCGTCGACGGCGGCTGCAGCGCGGCCCCGCCGAGCAGTGACGCGCCACGGCGCTGCTGGAACTCCTGGTAGGGCGCGCTCATGGCCTCGCCTTCGGATTGTTTCGCCGCCTCATCCTGGAAGATCAGGACCAAATACTTTGACATTTTGTGCTCCCTTCGTCCGTAACTCTTGTGAGCTTTTCACTGCATCGACGCCGAATACCTCGCCGTCCCCGGAGCCCTCCGTTCAGGCTCCTACTCATACGACGCACGCCGGAAGCCCAGATCGACAACTACGATCCAGAATTTCAAAGAACCCACCACCTGCCAAGGTTTTGCCTGTGCCTGCAGGCTACAGTGGAACCCCAAACTTCCAGGAGGTGTGCATGGAAAACGTGGCGACGCCGTCCGGCCCTAACGATCCCGGGCCGTTCTACCACGGCACCAAGGCCGATCTGTTGCCGGGCGATCTGCTGAGACCCGGCTACAGCTCGAACTACGGCGAGCGGAAGACGGCAAACTTCATCTACCTGACCGCCACGCTGGATGCGGCCACGTGGGGAGCCGAACTCGGGGTCGGTGAGGGACCGGGCAGGATCTACCGGGTGGAACCCACCGGCCCGTTTGAGGACGACCCGAACCTGACGGACAAGAAGTTCCCGGGCAATCCGACCAGGTCCTACCGCACCCGTGACCCGTTGAGGGTGATCGACGAGATCCTGGACTGGCAGCCGCACTCCCCCGAGGTGCTTGAGCACATGCGGAACCACCTTGCCGAACTCAAGGCGCAAGGCATCGAGGCCATCAACTAAGCCACGCCCGCATCTTTCCGCGCTGCCCGTCGGATGGCAGAGTGGGACCATGGATGAGCAGCCCGGCAGTCATGTCCTGAACCTGGAATGCAGGCTGGAGGCTCCGCCTGAGAGGGTATTCAGGATGCTGACGGAAGCCTCCGAGCTGGTGAAATGGTGGGGTCCGAACGGCTTCACCCTCCCCTCGGCCGAACTCAACCTGGTGGCGGGCGGCCGCTACCGCTTCCGCATGGCACCGCCGGAGGGCGAGCCCTTCCACCTCTCCGGCGAGTTCCTCGAAATCGATCCGCCCTGGCACCTCGTCTACACCTTTAACTGGGAGGAACCGACGCCGGACGACCGGGAGACCGTCGTCGACCTCGCCCTCGTCAGCGACGGCACGGGCACCAGGCTAGCCCTCTCGCAGGGTCCGTTCCTGACCGAGGAACGGCTGGCCCTGCACCGCGACGGCTGGAGCGAATCCCTCGCGAAACTCCGCAAGGCCGCGGACGCACCCGTTCAGTAAGTGACGTCCGGCAGCTTACTGGTTTCGACAGACCGCGTGGCGGACCGTGTCCCGCCCCTGGCCGATGATGATGCCTGAGTGCTTCCGCCATTAGTCTGCCCCCACACGCCTGAGTAAGCCGCCGGGTCCTGCCGCCGGCTGGTTTAGCGGCCGTTGTATTCGTCGTCGGTGATGTGTTCGGCCCATGTGGTGGTCTTGGACGGGTCTTCGCCGTTTTGGAGCATGGCGATGTGTTCCATGAAGCAGCCGGGGGCGGCCGCGTGCCAGTGCTCCTCACCGGGCGGGGTGTAGAGGGTCTGGCCGGGATGGACTTCGATGATTTTTCCGTCCCGCGTCCCGAAACGCCCTACGCCCTGGGTGACGCGCAAATACTGGCCGTGCTCGTGGGAGTGCCAGGCTGTCCGTGCCCCCGGGGCGAAACGGACGGTGGCGACGACCATCGTCTGGTCGCTCTCGTGGGGCAGCGCGATCGGGTCGAGCCAGACGTCCCCGGCGAACTGTGCGGCCGGGTTCTTGGTGGTCGGCGCGGTGGGTTCGATGTTCATGGTTGTCCTTACTTGTTGTCTGTGAAGAGTTGCGTGGCGACGCCCATCGCGGACATGCCCCGGGGCCAGCCGGCGTAGAGGGTGACGTGGGTGATGGCTTCGATGAGCTCTTCCCGGGTCACACCGTTTTCGACGGCGCGGCCCAGGTGGTGACCCAACTGCTCCGTGTTTCCTCCGGCGGTGAGCACGGCAACGGTGATGAGGCTGCTAATGCGTGGGCCGGTTCAATCGCCCCGGCGGTCACAGCCGTGTCTCATCGCGCCGAGGCATAGGGGGCTGACCTGCACGCCGGTGCGGCCGAGGGGGCGGTATTCCATGCTGGTTCCTGCTCTCTGTCTCAGGCTTCGGGGATGACGAACGCGAAGCGCTCTTCGCGGGCCTCGTCGGGGTCGGGTCCGTTCCGCACGCCGGTATCGAGCGCGTTGATGGATGCCAGTTCCTCGGCCGTGAGCTCGAAATCGAAGATGTCGAAGTTTTCGGCGATGCGGGCCGGGTTGGTCGATTTCGGGATGGCGGAGCGGCCCTGCTGCAGGTGCCAGCGCAGCATGACCTGTGCCGGGCTCTTTCCGTAGGTCCCCGCGATGGCGGCTATGACCGGGTCTTCCATGACGTTCTTCCGGTCCTCGCCCCAGCCGGGGTAGAAGGTGATCCCGCCGATGGGAGACCAGGCCTGGGTGAGGATCCCGTGCTCGGCGTCGGCCGCCTGGACGTCCGGCTGGGTGAAGTAGGGGTGCAGTTCGATCTGGTTCACCGCCGGGACGACGTCGGTCGAGTCCAGCAGGTGCTTCAGGTGGTGCGGCATGAAGTTGCTGACGCCGATCGCCCGCACCCGCCCGTCGGCCAGCAGGGCCTCCAGTGCCTTGTATGCAGCGATGGTCTTTTCGAACCGGTCGGGGGCGGGCTGGTGCAGGATGAGCAGGTCGAGCTGATCGACACGGAGTTTGCCGGTTGCTTTCTCCCAGGTGTGCAGCGTCTCGTCGTAGCCGTAGTCGCTGACCCAGACCTTGGTCTCGATGAACACGTCCGAACGATCGAGGCCTGAGCGGCGGATGCCGTCGCCGACCTCCCGCTCGTTGCCGTAGGCGGCAGCGGTATCGATGTGGCGGTAGCCGGTGGCAAGAGCGGCCTCGACGGCCGCAGTGGTCTGCTCCGGCGGGCTTTGGAAGACGCCCAGGCCGATAGCGGGCATAGTGACGCCGTTGTTGAGTGTGAGATGCATGTTTTTGTCCTGATTCTGTGGTTACGGACGGACGAGTACTTTGAGTGCTTCGCGGTCGGCCATGGCCTGGTAGCCGGCAGGAACGTCGTCCAGGCCAATGGTGCGGTCGAAGACCTTGCCCGGATCGATGGTGCCGTCGAGCACCAGGGGCAGCAGCTCCTCGATGTACGCGCGGGCGGGTGCGACGCCGCCGGTGAGGGTGATGTTGCGCAGGAACTCGGGGAATCCGAGCGGAACGTCGGAGAACTGGGGCGCACCCACACGGCTGATGACGCCGCCGTCGCGCACCACGCCAATCGCCATCTGGATCGCCGGTTTGAGGCCCACGGCTTCGAGCACCACGTGCGTTCCGTCGCCGTTGGTGAGTTCCCTGACCTTGGCGATGCCTTCCTCGCCGCGTTCGGCTACGACGTCGGTGGCACCGAATTCGCGGCCGAGGTCGGTGCGGGCCTTGTGGCGGCCCATGAGGATGATGCGTGAGGCGCCCATGAGCTTGGCCGAGATGACTGCGGAGAGGCCCACTGCGCCGTCACCGATCACGGTGACGCTCTGGCCGGGTTTGATGCCGGCCTTCTTGGCCGCGTGGTAGCCGGTGGACATGACGTCGGAGAGGCTCAGCAGTGACGGGATCAGTGTCTCGTCGAACCCGGCGAGGACCACAACAAGGGTTCCCGACGCCTGCGGGACCCGGGCGAATTCGCCCTGCCCGCCGTCGTTATGGCGGCCCCATTGGGCGCCGTGGCGGCAGGAGGTCTGCAGGCCTTCCTGGCAGAAGTCGCAGGTGCCGTCGGAGGCGACGAACGGCGCGATGACGAAGTCACCGACTGCCAAGCCTGTCACCTCGGAGCCGAGTTCCTCGACGACGCCGACGAACTCGTGACCCATGCGGGCGTCTTCCGCGGACTCGGGTTTGGAAGCGTAGGGCCACAGGTCGCTGCCGCAGATGCAGCCAGCGACAATGCGCACAATCGCGTCGGTGGGCTCCTGAATGGTGGGGTTGGGGACAGTCTCCACGCGCACGTCTCCGGCGCCGTACATCACTGTTGCTCGCATCTTGGTTCCTTACTAAGTGGTGGGCCGGTTTCCAGTCAACACCGGTCCCGGACCTCGTGGGAGGGCAGGTTAGTACCCCTTTCAAACGGTCGGGATCACCGCACGACGGCAGGCTGCCGCGATGTGGGTGCCGCCGTCGGTTTCGGGGTGCGGCGGGACGCCAGGTCCGCGGGCAGGATGAGCCCTGCTGCCACGGCCAGAGCCAGGAGCAGCAGGATGCTGCCCGTGGTGAGGGCGGCGCTGACCTGCGCGGCCAGGTGCACCGCGGCGGTGCCCGTGGCCGGAACGGTCGCTGCGGCCGCGACGGCGACGCCGAGCCCCAGGCACATGCCCACCTGGTGGAAGGTGTTCACCAGGCCTGACGCGGCGCCGGCGTCGGAAGCGGGCGCACCAATGATGCCGAACGATGCCAACGGCGCGAACGCCAAACCCTGGCCGGCGCCGATGAGGATCATCGGCAGTGCCACGCCCGTCAGGTAGGAGGAGCCGACGCCGGCGAGGCTCAGCCAGAACATCCCCGCCAGCGTCAGCAGGATCCCTGCCAGCAGCGGGATCGAGGCCGGCAGCCGGCCGGCGAGCCGCGGGACGGCCATCGCCACGGCAAAGTTGACTGCGGTCATGGGCAGAAACCCGAGACCGGCCTGCAGCGGGTCGAAGCCCAGGACTTCCTGCAGGAACTGGGTGGTGAAGAAAAAGAACGCGATCATCGCGCCCAGGTACAGGAAGCGGGCAACGTAGGCGCCGGTGCGCCGGCGGCTCGCAAAGAGCCGCGGCGGCATGATGGGCTGGGCGGCCTTGCGTTCGATCAGCACGAAGTTGACCAGGAGCACGACGCCGGCGCTGACGGCTGTGAGCGTGACCGGCGAGTTCCAGCCCCCTTCGGCTACGTGGATGATCCCGTACACGAGCGCGCCCACACCAAGGGTTGCGCTGAGCGCACCGAACACGTCGAAGCGTCCGCTGGCCCGTCCGGTTTCCGGAAGGAACCGGGGCGCGAGGGCGATCATCGCGGCGCCGATGGGCACGTTGACGAAGAACCCGGCCCGCCAGGAGATCCAATGGGCCAGCGCCCCGCCGATGACCAGGCCAAGGCTGGCGCCGATCCCGGCGGTTGCGCCATACAGGGCCACCGCCCGGGTGCGCTCGCGGCCCTCCGGGAAGCTCGCCGTCAGCAAGGACAGAGACGCGGGTGCCACGATCGCTGCTCCGATACCTTGGACGGCGCGGCCGGCGATCGCCCACCACCCTGCCGGGGCCAGTCCGATCAGCAGCGACGCGAGCGAAAAGACCACCAGGCCGAAGACGAAGACACGCCGCCGGCCCAGCAGGTCACCCGCCCGGGCACCGAGGAGAAGCAGGCCGCCGAAGACCAGCGTGTATGCGTCCTGGACCCACGAGAGCTCACCGGTGCTCAGCCGCAGGTCTGCCTGCAGGCTGGGCAGCGCAGTGAAGATGACCGAGTTGTCCAGGAGAATCATGAAATAGCTGGCAAGGATGATCGCCAGGATCGCTGCCGGACGGACGGCTGTTGTGGGTGCAGGCTTCATGCATTCAATGCAACCGTGATTCCTTGCGCGGCGGGAGTCACTGCTGTACAGGGTAATGCCAGTCCCTCCCTCGTCCCGTCGACCGCGCGTAGCGTGGATGCCATGACACACAGCGATGACGTGCGGAAGTTCCTGACCTCCCGCCGTGCCAGGATCACGCCCGAGGAGGCAGGGCTGCCCCTCTATGGCGGCAACCGCCGGGTGACCGGGCTACGCCGCGAGGAAGTCGCGATGCTCGCCGGGATGAGCGTGGACTACTACGTCCGCATAGAGCGCGGCAACCTCTCCGGCGCCTCGGACAGCGTCATCGAGGCACTCGCCCGGGCACTGAGGCTTGACGACGCCGAAACGGCCCACCTCTTTGACCTCGCGCGCGCCGCCACCGCCTCCCCGCGTGTGCGGCGCAAGCGGAGCCCGCAGACGGTGCGGCCAAGCGTGCAGCGCGTTATTGACGCGATCACCACCGCCCCGGCCTGGGTCCGTAACGACCGTGGGGATGTCCTGGCCTCCAACGAGCTGGGCCGGGCACTCTACCTGGACATGATGGCGGAGCACGTCACCCCGCCGAACAGCGCACGGTTCACCTTCCTGAACCCCAAAGCGCAGGACTTCTTCGCCGACTGGCAACGCAGCGCGGACGACATCGTCGCTGTCCTGCGTTCCGCGGCCGGGAAAAACCCTTACGACAAAGACCTCACAGACCTCATCGGTGAACTCTCAACCCGCAGCGAGGAGTTCCGCACCAGGTGGGCCAGGCACGATGTGAAGTACCACCGCACCGGCCGCAAGCGGCTCCACCACCCGATAGTGGGTGACCTGGACCTGAGCTTCGAGGCCCTGGAGCTCGCCGGCGACCCGGGGCTGCGGATCAACGTGTACACGGCAGACCCCGGGACACCCTCGGAGGATGCACTGAAAGTCCTGGCGAGCTGGGCCGCCACGCAGCGCGCCGGCGAAATCCCCGTCAAGGAGAGCAAATGAATCGCCGTCCCTCCACTGTCCTGGTCATCGGTGCCACCGGGAGCATCGGCCGCCACGCCGTGGCCGAGGCACTGCGCCGAGGTTGCGCCGTCCGCGCGCTCGTGCGGGACCGCGCCCGTGCAAAAGAACCCGAAACGTTCCGTCAGGACCTCGCCGCGATCTCGGCTGACAGAGTTCAGGGCTAACGTCGGGAGCCGCCGGAAGGCATGCAACGGAAGCGCCGCCGTCGTAATGTCCGACGGCGGCGCTGACCACGTGCCTGCTGCGCCTACTGCCCCGGCCCCCGGTATGACGGCGTCTTCTTGGCCGCCTCGTCGATGTCTTCCGGTGTCATAAGCGGCTTCAGGCGCACGTCCACGCTGCCGGTGGAATTGATCATCAGCGAAAGGGCTGCCGCGCTCGCCTGGTCCGGCACATCAAGAACGCCAAGGACGTCGATATCTCCGAAGGCGTAGTAAAAACACTCCAGTGATCCCCCTACGGAACCGAGCGCCTCCTCCAGCGCCTCCCGCCGTTTGGTACCGCCTTCACGCATGAGTCCTGTGATGCCCTCGCCCACATAATTCGCTTCAAACAGATACTTGGTCATGGTCTTCCTGTCCCGAGATATCCAGGACGCAGCATCCCAGCGCGTGCCTGACCCCCAGTGAGGGAGGGTCCTGGTCGGTCCCTGCGTGGGGCCGTGGCCATAGCCTAGGCCCGCCTCCGGGCGGTGACAACCAGTTCTGCAAAGTGGCACAAGTCCTCCATGAACAGCGCACCCCTGCAGTCAGGAGCTGGAACGAGGATGCATGATCCGCATCTGGTCCCACGTGCGTTCGGACGCGGCGATATTCGTGTTTGACCGCTCACGGTCCAAGGAAGCGAGCTCAACGGCGATCGCCTGGACTGCCGCGACGGCCCCCGTCAGCGACGGGAAAAAGCCCGCGCTTTCGGTGGGGACGACTATCCGCTGCTCGGCGTGTGCCGCCACGGGAGAGCCGGCGCTGTCCGTGATGGACGCGATCGTGGCCCCCACGTTGTGGGCGATCTCCACGGCGCGCATGGTGCTGTCGTAAACCCTCCAGAGGCTGATCGCGATCACCAGGTCTTCGGAAGTCACCCTCGCCAGGGTGTTCGTCAGGGCGGCCACATCAGCGTCGAGCAGCCGGACGTTGTAGCCGGCGATGACCGCGTTATGCTCCAACGCCTTGCCCGGGATCGCGTAGCTTCCCGCGGCAATAATCAGGGTCTGCCGTGCCCTGGCGATTGCTTCGGCGATGGCACGGACGGTAGCTGGATCCAGGGTGCGCTCAAGATGAGCCAGGTTGGCCCTGTCCGTGGAGACGGCGGCCTGGGCAGGGCTGCTGACGTGGCCGTTATGCTCGGCCGCGATTTCGAGGGCGCTCAGCGAGGCGAGGAACCGTGAACGGAGCTCGAACTGGAAGTCCGCCCAGCCCTTGAATTCCAGTGCCTGTGCGGTCCTGGTCACAGTGGAAGCGTTCGATGACGCGGCTGCCGCGATGTCGCTGACTGAGCCGTAGGAGGCGAGGCGGGGCTGTGATCGGAGGACGCCGATGACCTGCATCTGCCTGGCGGCCAGTTTCCGTCCCTGCACACGGCTGTCCAGCCACTCGGTCACCGAGGAGGAGTTAATTTCCTGTTTCACCTATTGACCTACCTCACACTCTGGCCGTAACTTCAATACATCGCTTCTGCACAGACTTGTGCATATTCCTCAAAATGTACAACTTGGCCCACTTTGGCAGGATTCCCATGTCTCTCACAGCACGCTTGGACCGCCTGGCTCTCAGTCGTCCACACTACAAGCTTCTCCTCATCGGAGGCCTCGGCTACTCGTTCGACGGCATGGACGGGGCAGTGGTCGCATTCCTGCTCCCTCGCATCCAGGAATTATGGGGCCTCAGCAACGCAAGCCTGGGCCTGGTGGGCTCCGCCGCCCCGTTCGGCTTCTTCTTCGGCGCCATCCTCTCCGGCTGGTTGGGTGACCGATTCGGCCGCAAGAAGGTGATGCTCTGGGCGCTTGCCTTCTACTGCCTGATGTCCGTGGTGGCGGCCATGGCCCCCAACTTCGAAATCTTCCTTATTGCCCGGATCTTTGCAGGCCTGGGTGCCGGCGCCGAAAGCGTCATCATCGCGCCGTTCCTGTCCGAGTTCATTCCCCCAAAGCGCCGTGGCTGGTTCATTGGAACCCTGGCCGGCTTCTTCTCATTTGGCTTTGTTGGCGCGGCACTGGTTGGCCGCTTTATTGTTCCGATGGGTGAGGACGGCTGGCGTTGGGCCCAGGTGGTCACGGCCATCCCGATCCTGCTCCTGCTGTGGTGGCGCCGAAGCCTGCCCGAATCCCCGCGCTTCCTCATCAGCCGCGGCCGCATGTCTGAAGCCACCGAAGTAGTGGAGCGTTTCGAGCAGAGCGTGGTGGCGGCTACCGGCAAGCAACTCGCTCCGCTGATGCCCGGGAACGAGGAGGAGATCACCAAGCACGACCAAAAGATCAACATCTGGAATGCCCTCAAATTCATGTGGTCCAGGGCCATGCGCCGCCGGACCGCTGTCATCTGGCTGATCTGGTTCGTCATCACCTTCTCCTACTACGGCTTCTTCTCCTGGATCCCCACGCTGCTGGTGGGCCGTGGCATCACGGTAACCAAGAGCTTCGAGTACTCGATCATCATTTACCTGGCCCAGATCCCCGGGTACTTCTCCGCTGCCTGGCTCAACGACCGGATCGACCGGAAGAACACCATCGCCCTGTATCTGGCCGGATCGGCGCTGAGCGCGTTTTGGCTGAGCCAGTCCAACGACTCCGGGATGATCCTTGTGGCAGCGGCAACGTTGTCCTTCTTCCTCAACGGGACCTACGCCGGCGTCTACGCCTACACACCGGAACTCTTCCCCACTTGGATGCGCGCCACGGGCGTCGGCCTGGCCAGTGCCGTGGGCCGCATCGGCAGCATCCTGGCACCGTCCATCATCGGCATCTTCTCAGTAGCCCTTGGCTTCGGCGGAGTGTTCGTCATGACAACGGTGGTGCTGACCATCGGCGTCCTGGGTGTCGTCATCTTCGGCGCATCCACCGCGGGCAAATCCCTGGAGGACATCAATGCCAGGGCCGAGCATGATCCGGCACCTGCGGGATCGGGACAAAAATGAGCGGAACAACGGACTCGTTGAAAGCGGAGGCAGTGTTTCAACAGACCTTCCAGGACATGCGGCGGGATCCCGGCGTCGTCCTCTTCACCGCCCTCCAATGGATCCCGGAACGGTCCAGCCTTCGGCGGCTCTTCACCAGTCACCCTGCAGATTACCCGGTGGGTGGCGAGAAAACTGTGGAGATCTCCCCGGGCTGGCTCGGAACGGTCATCGAAGACAAGAAGCCGTTCCTGGCCGCCGACCTGAACGCACTGCGTGATGTCTTCGCCGATTCCGAACTCATCCAGCGGCTCGGGTGCGGTGCGGTCATCAACGTTCCCGTCCTCGACGACGGCCTCAACGTGGTGGGTGTCCTTGCCATGCTGGACACCGAAGGCCGCTATACGCACCACAGTGTGGAAACCGCCGTCGGCGTCGTCAACCGGAACCTGGCGGCCCTCACCGAAGCATTTGCCGCCCACCCCACGGAAGTCCCCGGGAAGGACACAGCATAATGAGCACCACCCCTAACACCCTTGCCCCCACTGACGAGGTGGCCGGCAGCGCTCCGCTGGTGATCCGCAACGCCAGCGTCCTGGACGTCGAGTCGGGCACCTACTCCGTTGCCGACGTCGTCAGTATTGACGGGAAAATAAGCGACATCGGTCCGGACGCCCAAGCACCGTCCGGAGCCCGTGTGATTGACGGCACTGGCAAGTTCGTCATTCCGGGGCTCATCGACTGCCACGTCCACGTGGTCGCCTCCAGTGCCGACTTCCGGTCGCTGACATGGACTCCGGCGTCGTACGTCTACGCGCAGACCGCACGGATTATGGGCAAGATGCTGCGCCGGGGCTTCACCACGGTCCGGGATCTCTCCGGGGCCGACTTTGGCCTGGCGATGGCCCAGCAGGAAGGCCTGCTGGACGGGCCCAAAATACACTTCTGCGGGCACGCGCTCAGCCAGACCGGCGGCCACGGCGACATGCGCCTCCCTGGCGAAGACCATGAGCCCAACGGCCGTGGATGCTGTGGAATCGGCCGCGTGGCTGACGGCGTGGACGCCGTCCGGGCCGCCGCGCGGGATGAACTGCGCAAAGGCGCCCACCACATCAAGATCATGGCCTCCGGCGGAGTGTCATCGCCCACGGACCGCATCGACTCCACTCAGTACTCGATGGAGGAGATGCGTGCAGCCGTGGAGGAGGCCGAGGCCGCGAACCGCTACGTCGCGGCCCACGCCTACACTGCGCGTGCCATCAACCGTGCCCTTGAGGCAGGCGTCCGTTCAATCGAGCACGGCAACCTGCTTGACGACGAGAGCCTCCGCCTGTTCACCGAAAAGGACGCCTTCCTCGTCCCCACTCTCGTGACCTATTGGGCGCTCAAGGAGGAAGGCAGGAGCTTCGGCCTCTCGGAGGAGATGTGGGCGAAGGTGGATTCAGTGCTCACCAGTGGCCTCGAAGCCATCGCCCGCGCACACGAAGCCGGGGTCAAAATGGCTTTCGGAACTGACCTCCTCGGGGGCATGCACCGCCACCAGAACGAACAGTTCCGCCTCCTCGGCAAAGTCCAGCCGGCCATCGCGGCCATCCGCGCGGCAACCACGACGGCGGCACAACTGCTGGGGCGCGAAGGCCAGATCGGCGTCGTGGCGCCCGGCGCCGACGCCGACATGCTGGTGCTGTCCGCTGACCCGCTTGCCGATATCGCCGTGCTGGCCGACATCGCCGACCACCTGGAGGTATTGATCCAGAACGGGCGGGTGGTCAGCCCCTAACCCGGATGTGCTGAAGTACTTTTCACAGCAGAAGCCGTGGATACCTCCGAAGAGGTATCCACGGCTTTCACAGCCCCTGAAACCTATTTCTCGCAGGCCACGCCATCGCGATCGCGGTCAAGGCTGGTGCTGTAGCCAGGCTGCCCTGCATACAGCGGCGCGGCACCAGCAGCTTTGACAGCTGCGCAGTTCGCGTAGGAGACGGCAGCCGGAACCTTGACTGCCGGCGCGGGTGCCGGTGCCGGAGCTACGGGTGCGGGAGCTGGTGCCTTCTTTGCCGCTTGTTGCGCTGCCTGTTCGGCGGCCACCTTCGCAGCGGCCTGATCTGCTGCGGCCTTATCTGCCGCCGCCTTGTCCGCCGCAACCTTGGCTGCAGCAGCTGCCTCTGCTGCAGCCTTGTCGGCGGCAGCTTTGTCGGCAGCAGCCTTTTCAGCTGCAATCTTCTCAAGGGACTTGACGCCGAGGTTCACGGTGGAACCCTTTGCCGCGGATGCGCCCTCCGTGGGGTCTTGGGAGGTTACCTGCCAGTTCTTCTTTGACATGATCGACTTGCCGTCGACTGTGTCCTTAGCCTCGACCTTGAACCCAAGATCTTCCAGTTGAGCAGTGGCCTTGTCCAAAGTCAGGCCCAGCACGCTGGGAACCGCGATAGCCTCAACCACCGCAGCAGCGGCTGTCGGTTTCGCTGCCTCCTTCGTGCCCCCGCAGCCTGTCAGCATGAGGCCGGCAAGTACAACCAGTGCCAGTGTCTTTTTCATTTTTCCCCCTAGGAAAGTTTGGAACGAGTGATGGAACAGAGCTAGCTTTCGCAGGCCACGCCGTCGTTATCGCGGTCCAGCGCCGACCGGTAGCCGGCCTGCCCTGCACGGATCGGCGCGGCGCCAGCGGCCTTGGCGGCCGCGCAGTTGGCGTAGTAGACGCCTGCAGGTGCTGCGGGTGCGGGTGCCGGCACGACGGGTGCTGGGGCAACCGGCGCCGGAGCCTGCGCGGGAGCCACCGGGGCAGCCGCAACCGGGGGTCCCGGCGCAGGGGCGGGGGCGGGTGCGGGCGCCGCGGCAACAGGTGACTGCTCGTTGGTGGGTGCCAACTGGCCGGCGCAGTCGCCCAGGATCCTGGCCATCGCGTCGTGCTCTGCCTGGGTGACCCACAGGCTGTACGTTGCCTTCACCGAGATCTGCCTGGCAACGTATTCGCACCGGAAGCCCTTGTTCGGCGGCAACCAGGTGGCGGCATCGCCGTCGCCCTTTTTCATGTTGGTGGGGCCGTCCGTCGACTGGAGGTTCAGCGGGTCGTTGGCGAAGGCCGTCCGCTGCTCCATGGTCAACTGCTGCGCGCCCTTCTGCCAGGCGTCACTCAGGGCAACAACATGGTCAATCTGCACGGCGGTGCTGGTGGCACTCCCCCGCAGGAAGGTGATGGTGCTGCCCGTGTAGGGGTCCGCCAGCGTGCCGGACTGGACCTTGCACGGCACACTGTTGGTGAACGTGATGCCGGTCAGGTCGCGCTTGAGCATGTCATTCCGGGTATCGCAGCCATTGCGGTCCACGTCCAGCCACGCCTGCCCAAACAGCGCCCGGTCATAGCCGGTCTTCGGTGCCCGGCCCTTGATGGGCAAGGTAGCCAACAGGTCGATCGCCCTGGTGGCAAAGGCCGGCTGCGCGTTCGGAGCCGCCGCGGTGGCGCCGCCCGCCAAGGCGTTCGGGGTCTCAGGATCGAGCGGAGCGTCCGTGGCCTGGGCGGTGGGAGCGGACGACGGCGACGGCGAACTTTTGGCCGAGGGGCTCGCTGTGGCGGTGGCCGGCGAGGCATTCCAGTCCGAAGAGGCTGCCTGAAGGTCAGCCGCGCTGGTCCGCGGCAACGCCAGGGCGCCCGTGAAAAACAGCGCAAAGGAAACGGCCAGGGCGATGGCGCCAGCCTTCCGCTTCGCCGGAAGCCACGCCCAGGAGCGGCGTCCCGTGACCATGACATAAAGGCTGGTTAGCCCCGCCGAGATGCCCAGGAAAACCAGTGCACCACCGAACCCTCCGACGACGGCACCAATAAGCACAAAGAGCGCTGTTATGCTCCCGACGATCAGCGTGGAAGTGTGCGGCCTGCGTGGCGGGTTCGGTCCGGGCTCGGGAGCAGACGGTGCTGACCCGAAAAGGGTCTGGTAGTTCGACAATTCTTATTCCCCAATAGGCAGGGCTCGACGTTGAGCCCGACCTTTTTCTCTTGAAACTTCACGTAAATGCTGAGCATATTTGTCTTCGGGGCAGGAAAACCGAAATTGCGGCGAACCTCGGACAACGTTGATGGAGTCTTGAGCCGATCTTGATCGGAACACTGCCAAACGCACCGTCGAGCCCGAGTATCTTGGCTCTCAGCCCGCTGATCCCTTGGCCCGTTCCAAACCGTCGAGCACCAGGTCCAGCCCGAAGGTAAATTCGTCGGCGTAGCTGTACCCGGGCTTGAGGACATGCTTCGCCATGAGTTCATGGAGGTAGGGGTACTCACTGGGCGGCAACTGGGCGAGCATGACGTTGGCCATGGCTGCCGCCTCCTCGCCCGAGTCGAACGGCAGGGCCTTTTCCTGCTTCGCGTAGCCGTACACGTAACTGTCCAGCGCGGAGAAAGCGTGCGCCGTCATGGCCAGGGAAAATCCGGCGTTCCGGAATGTACCGAGCACCCGGTCATGATGCCTCAGCGTGCCGGGGCCGGCCTGGGTTGCCGAGTCCATCAGGCCGTTGGCCCACGGGTGGCGCAGCAGGACTGCCCGCACGGACTCGGACCGCTTGCGCAGGGCCGTCTTCCAGTGATCGTCATGGGACGGCAACTCGATCTCGCCATAGAGGGCATCGATCATGCCGTTGAGCAGGTCCTCTTTGTTCGAGACATGGTGGTAGAGCGACATTGCCTCCACACCCAACTCCTCCCCCAGGCGTCGCATCGAGAGCTTCTCGATGCCGCCCTCGTCCGCCAGCCTGATGGCAGTGCCGAGTACCCGGCCACGGCTCAAACGCGCCCGGCCTTCAGTCCGCTGCATCTTTTTCGCAGGCACATCCCCCTCCTTCTTCTGGCCCCATTGACTTACCTTACACCGTAGGCGTAGGTTACTTACATCATAAGCTTACAACGTAAGGAATACATCGTGAGCACCATTGCAGCCCCACCGAGCACAGTGTCGCAAAGCCCCGCGCCCCAACGCCCCTCAAAGCTGGCTTTACGAACCTGGTCCCCGGCCACCGCGAGCCTGGTTTCCGGCCTTGCCCTGCTGGCCATGGTGCTCCTCATGACGGCGGGCTACTTCGGTGCCGTGGTGCCGCTGATCACCCCCGGTGACTCAGCGAAGACAGCCCAGGCTATCTTGCAGTCAGCGCCGGTCTATCTTGCCGGCGTCGCCTGCATCTTCGTGGTTATCCTGCTCGACGTGCTCGTCGCCGCTGCCTGGTACGCACTGTTCAAAAGCGTTAACCGGCGGCTGTCTGCGGCCGCGGCCTGGCTGCGGATCACGTTCGCCGGACTCTTCGCGGTTGCCACGGGTCAGCTCGTTTACGCCTACACCCTGCTGAACGAACCCGGACAGGCCCTGCACGCCATCGAATCATTCCGCACCATCTGGCTCATCAGTCTGGGGCTCTTCGGCCTTTACCTCATCCTCATCGGGTACCTGGAACTCCGCTCCGCCTTCGTCCCCAAAGTCCTCGGCGTCCTCCTGGTCATCTCCGGCACCGGGTACATCATCGATGCCCTGGGGGTCGCACTGGTGAACGGATTCACCCCCATGTACGGCCTGTTCGCCATCATCGGCGAAACCAGCTGCATCTTCTGGCTCCTGATCAAAGGCCGCAAGCTCACCATCCGCTAAGCGTTACGCGCCCCAAGAGAGCTACGTTCCCAAGCCAGTCGCCGCCGTCGTACTTCACGACGGCGGCGCACTTCTGGGTGCTGCCACGCACCGCCGCGCAAAGGGGGTCAGGAGACGCGGCGGAATTCTCCTGTTGGGAGCTGGACATGGATGGGCAGGACCAGCTGGATGTGGGTAGCGCCGATCGGCTCCTCGAGCAGCTCGTTGATGGAGGTCTGCCCCTCCAGCTCGGCCGTCTGTTTCGTACCCACCCATCGACAATAGGTGAACTGTGGCGGCGTGAATCGCATGACACGGCGAGAGCCTCCTCGCCGGTCCGAACCAATCCATAACCAGCCCTTGGAGGTGCCGGGCGGCACGACGTTCAACTTCGTGGCCGACGGCATCGCAGCCGGGTCAACCGCTGAGAACGCTGGGAAGGGAGCCGACGACGACGGCGACACTCCCGCCGGCGGTGGCGGCCCGGCTCCACCCCTCGACTACTATCTTCTGATGCCCCTCCTTATCGCTCCGGACGTCAGTTACCACGCCTCCTGGCTGGAGGGATCGGCAGAATTCGGGGATGCCCGCCGGGACGGCGGAGGTGCCGAGGACTGGCCGCTGGGGGGCCTCGCGGATGCCAGGTCGTTTCGCCGCTTCGTGGAGGCGCTCCGCAACGATGCGTTGCCGGAGGCCCCCCGCAAGCCGGGGCACGTTCCATGCACGTACCTGTGGGTCGTGGAGGGTGGGACGTTCCTGGGTTCGTTGGCCATCAGACACGAGCTGAACGACTTCCTCCTCAACGAAGGCGGCCACATCGGCTACAGCATCAGGCCCTCCGCCAGGCGCCGTGGCTACGCAGCTGCGGCATTGGCTGCAGCCCTGCCGATAGCCCGGGGACTGGGTATCACCAGGGCGCTCCTCACCTGCGATGAAACGAACACGGGCTCCCGGGCTACGATCGAGAGGAACGGCGGCCTCTACGAGGACACCCGCAACGGCAGACGCCGCTACTGGATCGAATGCGGCACGCAATGACCATGCCAACGCGGGCCGCCCGGCACAGAACGGACAACTGATGGCCCGCATTTTTGTCACCGGCTCCACCGACGGCCTCGGGCGGGCTACGGCGCAGTCCCTGCTGGACGACGGCCACGATGTCATCGTGCACGCACGCAGCGAAGGGCGTCTGAGCGCGCTAGCGGATCTGGTTGACCGCGGCGCGGTGGGCGTGGTCGGTGACCTCTCGGACATTGCCCAAACCCGTGACCTCGCCGGCCAGGTGAACCGGAGCGGCCCCGTGGACGCCGTCATCCACAATGCGGGCGTGCTGAGCGGTCCCCACACCTTTCAGGTCAACGTCGCGGCGCCCTACCTTCTGACCGCCCTCATCCACCGCCCGCACCGCCTGATCTACCTCAGCAGCGGCATGCACCGCGGGGGCCGTCTTGGTGGCCTGGGTGACGGAGAGGGGTCCGGCGGTGCGCCCCGGGTGTCCTATTCGGACAGCAAGCTGTATGTCACCGCTCTCGCGGCTGCAGTCGCCCGGTTATGGCCCGATGTTCTGAGCAACGCCGTGGATCCCGGCTGGGTGCCCACCAAGATGGGCGGCCCCGGTGCTCCCGACGATCTTCGGCTCGGGCACCTTACCCAGGAATGGCTCGCTACCAGCGATGACCCCGAGGCCCTCACGAGCGGCGGCTACTGGCACCATCAGCACCGGGAGAAGACGCATCCTGCTGTCCGCGACCAGCACCTGCAGGAAACGCTCTTGGATTACCTAGCCGGCTTCACAGGAGAACGACTTACGTGAGTGCGCAGTGGTGGGAAATTGCCCTCGGAGCCGTTGCCGGGCTGGCGGCCGTCTACGCCATCCTGCTGCTGGCCTTGTGGGCCTACGCCCGGCGTCACCCGGAAACGGTGGGGATGAGGGACGCCTTGCGACTTCTGCCGGACGTGCTGCGCGTGCTCCGACGACTGGCCGCCGACAAATCCGTATCGCGCGGGGTGCGAATAAAGTTGGTCCTCCTGCTGGGATATTTGGCCTTTCCCATTGACCTGGTTCCCGACTTCCTGCCGCTGATCGGGTACGCCGATGACGTGATCATCATGGCACTGGTGCTTCGCTCGGTGATTCGCTCCGCGGGCCCTGACTCGTTGCGGCGTCACTGGCCGGGAACTCCGGCCGGGCTTGCCGTCGTCGAACGCCTCGCGGGCCTGCCTGCACCCCGCGCCGGAAACGCCGACGCTGCCTGAAGAGTTTGCCGTCGTGCTGGCGGTTCAGTCCTGGACGGCAGCGGAAAGAATCCGCTGCATCTCATCCCGCAGGAACTCCTGCCCCTCGGCGCTCGGGTGCTCACCATCCGGTCCCAACAGGACGTCGGCCCGGTCACCGAGCCACTGCTCAGCTATGGGATCAATGAATGTCACACCCATGTTCTGCGCCGCGGCGGCCTCAACGTCGCGTACGTCGGTCAACAGTGGGTCTGCCTCGTCGCTCCCGGACAGCGGGCCGACCGCCACGAGAACCGCGTGGGGGGCAAGGGAGGAAGCTGCGGCGAACGTCAGTGCCGCAGCGTCCCCGAGTTCGCCTGGCTGCGCCCCCGCATCGTTGTCGGACCCGAAGAAAACGACCACGTCCGCGTCGGGGCTGACGGCGGCCTGGACTTCCGTGGTGAACGTGCCCCCGTCGTCACCCGCGGCCAGGTAACCGCTGCCGTTCTCTGCCGCATTGTTGACCTGCACCGGCCGCGTGTCGGACAGGTGCGCCGACTGAAGGAGCTCCGGCCATGCCTGGTCCGGCGAGGTTCCCAGCCCCGTGCTCAGCGAGTCCCCGATCACGACAACTTTGACCATGGTGTCATCAAGGCCTGAAACCGGTCCACTGGTACCGATCGTTGCCGGTGCAGAGGCTGCCGAGATCGGCTGCGCGGGCCGCGCCTGCCCCTGAGCGCTGGACGGAGTGCACGCACTGGTGACAAGGAGGAGCATCACAGCACCGGATGCCTTTATCACGGCGAGGACGCGCGGTGACGAGCCCTTCATCCACTCCTCCAAGATCCCGGCAGTCAGGAATACTAACGCAATCCGTGAATTAACCATGCTAACCCGTGCTCCTGAAGCAAGCACCATCAGTCCGGATCCGCGCTCAACTTTCCAGCTAAGGCGAGGTGAGGATGACGAGTTGTTGGGTTGCCCGGGTCATCGCGACATAACGGTCCACCGCTCCTTGAATGCCGGGGCCGAACGAGTCCGGGTCGATGAGGACCACCAGGTCAAATTCGAGTCCCTTCGCCAGCTCCGGCGTGAGCGACCGCACGCGCGGCGCGGCCGCGACCACGCCGGGCTTGATGTCATTCCCGCCGATGATGCAAGCGATACCGTCGGCGTGCGCGGCGAGCCACCCGTCGAGAACGGGGCCCAGCTCCGCCGTAGAGCCGTGGATGACTGGCGGTCCGCCGCTGCGGATGGAGGCCGGCACGTTGGCGTCCGGGAGAACGGCTTTGATGACCGGCTCGGCTTCGGCCATGACCTCCTCCGGTGTCCGGTAGTTGATGCTGAGGGTCACCAGGTTCGCGTGGGCCAGTCCGACCCGCTCGAGCCGCTCCTGCCACGACTCCGTGAACCCGCGCCTGGCTTGGGCGCGGTCCCCGACGACGGTGAAGCTGCGGGACGGGCAGCGCAGCAGCAGCATCTGCCACTCGGCGTCGGTTAGCTCCTGCGCCTCGTCCACGACGACATGGGCGAACGGACCGGCCAGCGTGTCCGGGTCGGCAGTCGGCAGCGCGTCCTCATCCACCAGCTTCTCCTGCAGGTCCTGTCCCCGCAGCATGGACATCACCAGCATTTCGGAGTCATCTGCCGCCACCAGGTCCTCAACCACCCGGTCCATGAGCTCCCGCTCAGCTGCAAGGGTGGCGTCCTGCCGCCGCCTGCGTAGTGACGCCTTCGGGTCGCCGAGACGCTGCCGCGCCGCATCCAGGAGCGGCAGATCGGACGTGGTCCAGGCAGTCGGATCTGCGCGCTGCAGCCTCTTTGCCTCGTCACTGCCCAGCCAGGGCGCGCACAGCCGCAGGTAGGCGGGCACAGTCCACAGGTCGCCGACAATGTCGGCGTAGTGGAGCAGCGGCCACGCTCGGCTGAACGCGTCCACCAACGCGGCGTTCTGCGCCAATGTCCGGCGGATTACGGCCTCCGGGACATCGCCGTCGTCGAACTTGCCCGCAGCAATGGTGAGCAGTTCCTCCCAGACCTCGTCGCGGGCCTCGTTGTGCGGGGTGCCCGGCCCGGGCGACTCGAACGCCTGCGCCCACTCCCCGGCGCTGAGCCAGATGTCGGCGTATGGGGTCTCCACCTCCATCCCGGCTGTGGGCGGCTGCTCGTAGAACCTGACGGCACGTTCGATCGCCCTCACCATGTCCGCGGACGACTTTAGAAATGCCACGTCCGGGTCAGTCTCAATCGCTGCGGAGACGCCCTCGGGGACGAGATCCCGCAGGGTGCACGTCTGCACGCCTTCTTCCCCCAGGCTCGGGAGGACGTCGGCGACATAGGCCAGATATGGCCGGTGCGGACCAATGAAGAGAACGCCGCCCCGGCGGTGACCGAGGCGCGGGTCGGAGTAGAGGAGGTAGGCGGAACGGTGGAGCGCCACGACCGTTTTGCCGGTACCGGGACCGCCGTCGACCACGAGAGCCCCGCGGGATGACGCGCGGATGATCGCGTCCTGGTCCGCCTGTATGGTGCCGAGAACGTCCTGCATCCGGGCGGACCGGCTGCTTCCCAGGCTGGCGATAAAGGCCGAGAGGTCCTCAAGAGCGGCGTTCCCTTCGAACCCGTCCGAAGCGAACACTTCGTCCCAGTAGTCGCTGATTTGCCCGCGGGTCCAACGGTATCTGCGGCGGCTCAGCAGGCCCATCGGGTTGGCGTGGGTTGCACCGAAGAACGGCTCAGCCGCCGGAGAGCGCCAGTCGATGAGCAGCCGCTGACCCTCGCTGTCCGTCAGGCCAAGACGTCCGATGTAGACGGGCTCGGGGCTGTCCGCCTTGACCATGCGTCCGAGGCACAGGTCCAAACCGAAGCGACGCAGGGCTCGCAGGCGTGCACTTAGCCGCCGGATCTCCGCGTCCCGCTCCAGCACCTCCTGGCCCAGGCGGCCCCGTAGCCTGCGCGCGGCGTCGAGACTGTGGGACAGGTCGGAAATCGACTTCTCGAGGGCCTCCGCAATCGCCGCGAAGTGCAGCTCGTCACCTGCGATCAGCGCCGGGTCTGCCTTGGGCGTGAGGTGCCTGGGGAGGTTGAATGCGCTGGTAGTCAAAGGCAGGTCATCAGCCTCAAAGACGCTTGTCAGTGAATCAGGCCGGCGACAAGGTTGATGGTGGTGGCCAGAACAATAGTTCCCAGCAGATAGGACAGCAGCGCCTGGCGCAGCACGGTGGCGCGTATCTCCTCTGTCTTAAGGTCCGTGTCCGAGACCTGGAAGGTCATGCCGACAGTGAAGGCCAGGTAAGCGAAGTCCAGATAGCGCGGAAGTTTGTCCTCGTTGAAGTCCACACCGGCTTTGTCCCGGTAATAGATGGAGGCATAGCGAAGGGTGAAGAGCGTATGGACCAGGAACCAGGACAACGCCACGCTGCCCAGGGCCATCGAGATGATGGCCGCCTTTGTGCCCCCTTCGGCGTTGGAGGCGTCCAGCAGAATCAGGGCCACCCCGGCGAAGCTGGCCACGGTGGCCACTAAGACCAGCGCATCGGAGACGCCCCGTCCCGGATCTTCACGCCGCGCGTGGGCCGCAGTGGCTTCCGCCTGCAGCCGACCGACGACGGCCCACACCCAGATGAGATAGGTCAGAGACGCCGCCGCCCAACCCATCGCCGGCGCGTATGCCCAGGACTTCAGCGCCCCCACGGCCAGGGCCGTGCCCAAGCCCACCACGACCATCACGAGGAACCGGAGGCGTGAACGATGGACCAGCGTGTTGAAACCCGAATCCGGGCTGCCCGTGTTAGGTACATTCATAGATCGATTATCCCTTTCAGACAGCTGTCATCTTAGGGACGCGCCGGGTAGTCTGCCGTGTCAGCCGCCCAAACGGAAGATGACTACGAGTCCGATCAGGGCAACCACGGCGGCCAGGAGCATCGCCGCCCTGGGATTGCCGAAGTTCAGGGTCCATCCAATGCCGAACCGGCGCGGGACAAGCAGGGCGTGGTCTTCCCGGTTGATGTAGAACAGGCCACCGCGCCAGTACCTGTCGTCGTCCCGGTGGGTCAGCCCGGTATCCTCGCCGTCCTGGCCCCGTTCCCGGTTGTTCCTGGCCAGGACTACAACGGTGACGACGACGGCAGCCAGGACCGGGATCACGATGACTAGTGGCGCCCACGGCGTGACGGTTCCTGTCCACATCAAAAGCGACGATCCCAGCATTCCCAAATCGATCATGGCCACCAGCCCCAGCAGCGCCTTGGCACCCAGCGTGATGTAGTGCCGGGACCAGCGTGCGGAGCCCACCGGGTGCGCCGGATCCAGGTCCGGCCTGCTGCGGATGATGGCCGCCGCCATGCCTCCGAGCAGCGCCGTCAAGCCCACCTGCACGAACACTAGCGAGAAGGCCGCACCGACGGACTTGCCTACCTCCCTGTTCGGGAGACCGTTGGCGCCATAGTGCACCGCGAGGATCTGGGGCATGGCCGGGTAGAGGACCACGCCAATCACGGCCGTTGCTGCCGTGATGATTACCGCCGGCGCCAACCAACGCCAAGGAAACCGCGGCGGCTCCGTCCGCAGTCCGGTGTCCACCGAGATGCCCTGGTGCAGGCCTTCAAACCAGGCCCCGGCGGCCTTCGCGGCCCGAATCTCCTGATGGGCCAGGAAGAAGCACCCGTACCAGAGGCCAACCAACACCAGCACCGACACCGGCAGCAGCAACGGCTCCCCCGTCGCCGCGAAAGACCCCACGCCCACTGCGGCGACGACGAGCCCGCAGATGAGCACCCTCCACCGGTAGGTGCGGACCTGCCTGACCACGGTGGGGTCCTCGGCACGCTGAGCCGGTACCCGGACCCCGAATGGCACCGTCGGGCTGGTGACTGAGGGCAGAACCAGACCGAGCAGGAGCACAAGCCCTAACAAAACAAAGCCCAGAACTGTGGCAACAATCATGGCGTATCCTCCCGCTGCTTGGAACCAAACGAATCGAGCACGGACTGGCAGGTCCGGAGAACCTCGTCAGCAGGGATTCCCCTGGCAACGGCCTCGGCCAGAAGAGTCCGGGCCCTCGCAGTCCAGTCGGAGGGGAACGGCGGCTCCGCGACCGTAGTGGTCACGACCGCACCGGTTTTGCGGTTGAGACGGATTAGACCTTGCTGACGCAGGAGGTCATAGGCCTTGTTCACGGTATGGAAATTGATCCCGAAATCGGCTGCAAGCGTCCTCGTGGCGGGCAAGGAACTGCCCTCCGTCAACACACCGTCGGCGATCGCTTCCACGATCTGGTCCCGAAGCTGCTGGTAGATCGGCACCTCACCGGATAGGTCTACGTTGAGGATCATGACCCCTACCTCCACCTCTGCTATAGCAGTTATAGAACAAATAGCTGATGATGACAACCCCCTACGGAACCGCATCAAGGTCGCGGACTCGATGTTTCGTCTACCGCTGGCGCTACACTGAATGAACCGAACATATATTCCCATTAGCTCTCGACGCGCCTTTCCTTATAGGGCATACGTTCGAGCGGTAAGACACCTGTCCTTGACGGAGCCCCGTCTCCTGAAGTGATTCAGGGAGCTGTTGGAGCAGGCCCGCTGTGGGGTCAACGAGGACGTCTTGAAGACGCTTTCGTGTGTAGCGTTTAGGGCCCCATGACCGGGCATTTTGCGGGCGGGTCTTACGGGAAGGCAAGAAGTTTGGAACGGCCGCAATCTTTGTCAGTTTCAGAAGTCGTCTGCACTGAATGTCAGAAGTCGTCTGCCCTGGGATTGTGTTTCCGTAAGCGGAACGTTGACCGGTCGGAAAAGTGTGATCTGAAACGCGGGGCCAAATGTTGCCAGAGATGGGGTCGCCCACAGGAAAGCCACGTCTACCAGGCCGCTTGGAGATTCCAAAATGAATGTGGCAGAACGCGGTTGACGCCGGTCACGAAGGCCCTACGACCTCACTCAGCTTGTCAAGTGACTCCGGGCGGGCGGCGATCTCTATCTTGCCGTCGTCTGTCAACAGGGTCATGGCCTTGATGCCATAGACCTGAATGAATTTACGGTCTTTGCCGCTAACTTTTCTGCGCTCTGGGAGCAGATCCTGGACCTTGATCGTCGTCGGCCGCCCGGAGGGCTCTAGAGTGTCGTAAACCGCGGGCTGGAAGTGGATTGACCCAATGCTGGGCGTCGCGATCCCTTGGTTCCAGATGCTCCTGAGTGAACCGGTCGGAGAGTCCGGGTAGCGGATATAGGCCATGATTTGGTCGTTTTCTTCGAGGCGGACTTTAGTTTTGCTTCTTCGCCGTGTTTCGAAGATTGCAAGGAGCCAGTAGCCCAAGGTCCACACAAAGGCGGTGATGAGGGCATCCCCTAGGTCGTGCTGTCCAACGGCAAACCAAACCACTGTGGTGAAGACAAAGAAAAGTATGTAGGCCAAAGCCAGAGCCAGATATGGGTGATGTCGGACCCATTCCTTCATAGGGCAATACTAGGCAGGCCTCTCACGACGCGATACTCCGTGGCCCGATAGCCGAACCTTCTACGGAACATTCTCAGCTCCGAACGTGTCTTAAGACGCTATGGAACCCTGGGCATTGGTTCTGGAGAGGCACTTCGCATTTGTTCAGGGGTCCACTCGCGCTGCTCTCCCTCTTTGGGCGTAGTGCCCTGAGAATCTGTTGAGCTCCCTTCTGGGAGGGCACGCGGTTGAAGGGGCATCGGCGCAGGTGTGGCGTTGGGCATCTGCTCTTCGGTGAGCGGGACGGATCTTGTGCCGCAGCTTGATGCAGTCGCAGAATCAGAGGAACTGGCAATTGATTCTGGTGAATTCGTTGAGAGCTGGACTATCTCCCGACATTCGCTTCCGTCGGCTACGTTTGCACCCTCACTAGCTTCGGGGAAGGCCCTGCGGATGGCAGTGGCGGCTCCTGTCGATCTTCTCCCTGCCCACTATCGCCAGCACTTCCGCAGGCAGCGATGGAGAAGCTGAGGACGCATGCAGCAGTAAACCCGCGGATCCTTCTCGAACGTCCCATTCCGTGATTGTCCCCATACACGGATCACAAAAACAGGGGTTCATGATTCAGGCGGAACCTCTGGTTTCAATATGATCACCATTCACTCGCTCTGGATGAAAAGGCTGGAGCTGGTGCTCGTCTGCTCCCTGCGTAACCCTCTAGGGGTTCAGGGGTACACCTCGTCGCCCTTGCGTGGTCGTCGTGCAACGGGAGTGCTGATCGATACTCTGGCAACATGACCTTCCAGACACGCAGCGCCACACGCTCTCCTGCCGTCGCGGCTTGCGTCATCCTTCTGGGCTTGCTCGTCCTGTGGATAGCGCAGCCGGTCCTGCCTGGTTGGGGATGCGCGGCCAGTTTTCCGGCGATGTGCCCTCCGCATTTGCTGCCGGTTCGTGCATCGCTGATCAGCGCAGGCATCCTCGGCGTACTGCTAGCAACTGTCATCGTCGGGCTACTGCTTCGGCGGTCCCGGGCAAACGCCTGGCTGGGCGGAATGTTCCGAAGTGTCGTCTTGGCCGTGCCTGTAATCCTGGTACTGACAGTCGTCGCGCACTTCCTGATACCGCAGCCCTGATTCGAGCTTGCTTGGCGCGGGTTGCTGTCGCGGACGTCGAAAAAGCCATGGCTGCAAGCCGGTCCCGCTGAGGAACCCTTTACCGGAGGATGGCGGGTCGATGCTTCAGCTAAAGGCCACTTGCACGGGCTTGAACCTGAAAGGCCCGCCGCATCCGGGTCCGAAGGGGTGCTCCCCGGTGGATTCCGTTTCTATGGGCAAATCACGGGCCATGCGGCCACCAGAAGTGGCCACGGCTTCCACAAGAATCGAAGTGACACTAACAGGCGGATTCAGGTATGGCGGGGACTGCGGCACCAGCCATTTTCCCTCAGGGTTTCTCGCCACCGGCTCGGGAGTGCATACCTCCCCAAAACAAGCCGCTACTGAAACCGGGGTGGAAAAGGCCAGCTCCACATCACCCACGTAGGCGTAACCGACTGCTGGACATGCCCGGCTTACCCAGGGCATGCGGCCGAGCAGGACAGCAAATGCCAACACGGTCACAACAACGCCTGCCCCAAGCAGAAGAACACCTCGAAGCTTCATAGCGTGAGCCTAACCCGTCATCTATCGGGAGTCTCGCCATAAAGGACTCCTTACTCAGTGGTTCACCGCTCCGTTTGGGGAACGCTAACCGGGCATCATTGGAGGGTAGGCCGCGAGTACTGTTGACTGGTGTTTGAACCGCGTCAGCTCAGTGAAAATGTCAGTATGCGCACATTGCGTTCGAGTGATGCGTCAGCGCTTTCCGCCGCGTACGTGCGCAACCGTGAGTACCTTTCTTCCTGGGAGCCGGTGCGTCCCGAGGAGTACTACACCGAAGGGTGGCAGGCCGCGGATATTGCGAGGCGCCTTGTTGCGGCTGATGCCGGGGAAGGGTTCCCCTTGGGATTGTTTGCTGGCGACGCCCTTGTCGGCAGATTCAACTTGGCCGGCATCGTGCGTGGACCGTTCCAAAGTGCAGGGCTGGGTTACTGGGTGGATGGCGCTTACGCGGGCCGTGGTTTGGCATCCGCTGCCGTCCAGACGATCATCGAAACGGCACGTGACGTACTTGGGCTGCACCGCATAGAGGCGAGCACTCTCCTGCACAATGCTGGTTCGCAACGGGTGCTGTTAAAGGCCGGCTTCCGGCAGATCGGGATGGCTCCACAGTACTTGGAAATTGCCGGCGAATGGCAAGACCACAACCTTTACCAAGTGGTCCTTCACGAATAAGACCTGACCTGCCGCCAACAAGCATCCAGCGCTATTCACGACACCCCCATTCCGTTTGGGGATCCCGCACCGGACAACTCACGACTCCGTGTCGCCCTCCGCATGAGTTTGCAATGAGGGGGTCGGCCCGCCCGTCTGCTCCGGCACGTCGCTTCGGGCTTGACCGTCCTGAACGAAGGTGATCTGAATTTGGCTTCCCCGCTCAAGGACCGACCCTGCCGGAGGATCTTGGGAGGTCACCCAGAATAGCCCTGGCCACGTGCGCGAGCGAAGGCCTGGACCATCAGGGTCCCCGGCTGCGAGACCGAACCCAAGGTTCGCCGCAGTCTCCTGTGCGATATGTACAGGCTGCCCAACCAGATCGGGAACATTTAGCATCTGGCGTTCGACCACCTCGGCATCTCCTTTGCGCCCGAAAGCTTGTACGGCAAACTGAACCGTCTATTCATCAGATTAGCGCCGGTGTTCGGTGCCTCCCGTAAGGGATCCCTTACCGGGCGCAGCGGGAAAGCGCACTGACTCCGTGGATCGTCAGCGATCGGGTCAACAACTCGGTGCGCAACAACGGATCGGAACCGATTGAACCCGCCGGGCAGGTGAGCTTAGCGTCCGCTGCGCGAAGGCCTCCCACTCCGTCCAGAGGCCGATAGAACGCACGAAAAGAGGGGGCAAGCTAGTCGGCGCCCACTTCTGCGTTGTCCTCTGCAGTCCCGGCCACTCCTGGTCCTTGTACAAGCGGAGTGTGCAAAAAATGTCGCATCGTTTGGCTGTTATCTAGAACCACAGCCGGAGACGGAATCGAAATCTATCTCCCAGAACGTTTTCGAGTTCATCTCGGAGGCGAACCCCTTCCAGGTCAAAGTGCTTACGGCGTTCCTCACTCCCAAACATCCCTGTCTCTTCATTCGCATGTTCGTTAAAGAATTTCGCCCAGGCCACAAGATCCTCATACAGAGCCTCTGGAAGTTCACTCTTCCAATCAGGCACATCTTCTAGCGCCCAGAATATAGTGGACATCGGCCAGGTGTACCCGTAATCGACGTCGATAAGGATCTCGGGTCGAGGATCTTGTGAAGACGTGGCCACAATACGACTCTATCCTCAGCAGCCGGGGCAGTCCCAGACTTCGTCAGAATGGGGAGGATGGCAGCAAAGGGGTATCGACACAATTTGAGTCCAAACTACTGCAGAGCTGCACGGTAACGGATCCTTCATCGGTTACCAGGCATTCGCCGCAAATCCCCGAGTGGCTATCTCTGGCCGCAAGAGCGACACGCCACGGACCCTCACCGTATGGACGTTGACGGGTGGAAAAGTAGCAGCTTCTGAGTAAGGTGGGTCGATGACAACACGACTCTCGCGTGTTTTGACTGCCACCACAGTCTTTCTGCTGGGGGCACTCCTATTGATCTTGATACTGGACCAAGCGACTGAGATGGACCTGGGCCGGTGGATCAGTCCGCTCGCCGCGGCCCTCGGGCTGCTGATCCTGATTCGCGTACTAACCGGTATCCGATCATGGCGTTCGAAGATTGCCGCTCCGGTTATCGGTTCGGTGTCCGTCCAATCAAGAATGTTCGGCTTTACCCCTGGAAGCTCAATAGTTGAGCACTCCAGCGGGCCAACCGACACAACGTCCAACGTCGAAGCCGATGTAGATCTTCGACGCAGTCAAGGTGCGGATCCCGAATAATCAGCCGGCTATCCGGCTGAAGGCTTTTTAGGGGTGCGAGCCTCGCGGCCAAAACACTCCGAATACTCTGTCTCTTGGCACTCAAATGGGGAAAGAATGCGTGCGGTAGGGGATATTTAACCGGGCACTTCCAGAGTGGCTCTTCAACTGCGCAGTTGATGCGTCCAGGGCAGCTTCAAGGGGTTCTCACTGGCTTTTTCTGAACGGAAGATCACTGCTCTCGTCGCGGGTGGGTCGAGCCTGGCTCAGAACCATCTGCAGCGCCCCGTCTGGGTAGAGCGGGCGGTCGATATCGTTGATGCGTTTCCAGTAAACGGGGCTGCCCTCGTCGAGAATGTGTAGCTCGGCATCGATCGGGATGACGTCGAGTTCTTTGGCTGTCACGGCGAAGACATGCACAATTTCATGGCCGGCGACTGCTTCGTATTCGAAGATGTTTTCCAGAACTCCGAGTAACTGCGTCTTTTGCAGGGCCACTCCTAGCTCTTCTTCAAACTCACGCCGCACTGCTCCGTCGGCGGTCTCTCCGAACTCGATGCCACCTCCAATTGCCCTATAAAACGCTTCGCCTTTTACGGAATCTGTTGCACCCGATACGAGGACATATCCATCGCGGACAAGCAGGCCAACGGCAAGATTTCTGATCAATGGCATGGATTTGATCCTAGGCTCTTTAGTGTCCGATCGAGGATCGGCTTACGGAACTTCGAAATGCCAGGGACCCTTTGACAGCCTCGCGATTACGGCAATGCCCTGTTCCTCTGGTTGCTCCTCTTGGTACCCATGCCGCGGATATATGGCCGGGACTAGGTAATGGGGACCGTCTGTGTTTTGCGGAGCTGGGCGATGCCGATCACAGTGAGTGCGGCTGTGCCCAGCAGGACCAGGATCAATAGCCCCAGCAGCGGGAGCTCGTGGATGGCGAGCTGCGGAATGCGGCGCGAGGGCACTGCCAGAACGCCCACAAAAGCGCCGATCAGACCGAAGTAGCTACCGGTCATGAAACTGCGGTGGGCCCTGATGTTCCTCTTCCAGATGGCCCACAGTCCCGCTGTCAGTGTGCAGAACGTCAGCACTGAGAGTGCGTGGAGCCAATTGAACCCGCCGTCGATGGTTCTGATTCCAAACGAGGTCAGCACCACGACATACATAGAAACAGCCCAGATTCGACCCACGATCCGATGAACGCTGCCGCCTTTGGACCGGCGCAGCAGGTTCACTGCTCCGAAAGTCAACGCGTAGCTGGCGGCGATTGCGTGAAGTGAGATTAGAACGGTCCAGGAGGAAGGCATAGTCCGGAGCCTAGCGGACCGTGCCGCAGAGGGTTCATCAAAGGAGACGTAAGGCGCATCAAGGTGTCCTGTTGTCCCACCGGCTAACGGGCGGCGCCTGGAGCGCATGTCCAGGCGAGGGCCATGAGGCGCACCGCGCCGAACGTCCCCATGCCGGTAGCCGGCCTCGAGGTCATGATGGCAGAGAAGCCAGGATGTCGTGCGGCCACTCCCTGGTTAGCACGTTGTTCAGTTCCTCATTCGGGCTGGACACGCAGTAAGGTGTTTGCTCCGTGTTCAGAACGGCCAGGTTCACCGGAAAGGCAAAGAAACCCCAGGGCTGGATTTTGTTAGCCAAGTAGCCTGTGAGTTTCAGCTCGCCATATTCAGGCGCGTTCCAAACCCTGCAGGCATGCTGCAGGTCCTCCGGATGGATGGCGATCCAAACCCCGAACCGGAACTCGTGCCCGCCCTGCAGTTTGACCGGCAGCAGGGCGCGGACGAACGGGCTGATGTTCGGGATTTGCATGAGCGTCGCCGTGGTCGGATCCGGGTCGCTCAACCAGCTGCCTTCAGCACGATGCTGCTCAGGGCTGTTCAGTACAGGGTCCGGGAGACGGAATCGGACATCCCGGTCATGCGCCGCCAAAGGTTCCCCACACATCCCGCAATTCCGCTTCTTGCCGAAAATCATTTGTCCCCCAAACCGATGTCATTCAAGCTGAGTCTACCTAGGGTCCGGCGCCTCACTCCTGACCACACCAAGAGAACGCCGTGGCGGGCTGAGACCGCAAGCGGATCCTTCACCGCACGCGCATAGCCGGCCCCACTGGCCGTGCGCCCGCGCTGCCCAGCGGGTGTTCCCAGACATCAAAGCGCCTCAGTCCTCAGCTGCCTTGGAGCCTGTCTTCGTCAATTAGGTCGATTGCGTGGTCGTAATTCATTGCCAGGGTCGGCATTCCTATATCAAGCCGTCGTTGAGCCACATAGATAACCGAAACGCTTGTGTTCCTGCTTATCCGGACCGCTGGGAAGCCCTCTTCGACAACTTCCCAGTGGGCTCCCGGGATGATGTGAGTAAGCACGTCTCCGTAGAACATGCCAATGGCCCTGGCGAGTCCTGTTAGGTCGCTCTTGGCCTCCGGGCCCTCAATCAGGGCATCAATTACGACAAGGCCCTCGCGCGAGCGGGGAAGGGCCATCGCTTTCCCCTGGCAGTAGTTGAGGAGCCCGTCATAGCCACCAACATTGGTTGGTGCAGGCGAGGGCGTATCAGAGGCAGGCTTGTACTCGGCAGTATCTCCGAGCCATCCCAGGAGGCAGCGATTGAAGCGGCTCTTCGGTTTCGTCCCGGTCAGGCATGCCGTCATGCTACCCCGCTGTGTTCTTTAGAGCAGCAGTGCCAATTTGGGAGGGATCAACAGGGCACTGAAGTGACCGGTGGTGGATCCCTATCCGCAACTCTCTGGTGCCGGCCTTCTCGTCCAGGCTTGGGCCTACTGGGCTTCGACCTCGGAGAGCAGCGCCTCAAGTACCGAGATGAGTGTTGGTAAGTCCCCTGTGATGATCTCCCAGACCTTCTCCTGGTCCACTTGCGCGTACGCGTGTACCAAGATGTTGCGGGTCGCGATGATCGCGTGGACGTCCGGGATCCGCTCGGCGGTCTCCGGGTCTGCGGCGCGCAGATGTTTCAATGCCTCGCCGATGATCTCGAGCTGGCGCTCGACGGCGGCCTGCAGAATCCACTCACCCAGGTAGTCCCCGACCTCGCGCCCCGACGCGATTGAGACGGCCCTTTTCGACGCCTCGCATGCATCCCAGAGGAGGGCCGGCGCCTCAGGCTGCATACACTTCCTCCGCGCTGCCGAATGCCGACTTCGCGAAATATGGATTCCTCACCGCACCCGCATCCACGAGATCGACCTCGCGCCCCAGGATCCGCTCCAATTCCGACTTCAACTTGAAGTAGTCGTGGAAATAGCCTCCACGCCCGGGCAAGAAATCGATCAGGAAATCGACATCGCTAGTCTGGGTGTCGAAGCTGTCAGAGAGAACCGACCCGAAGATCCGCAGACGCCTGACACCGTAGGTCTCGCACGCGCGCGCGATCGCCTTGAGGTCTAAGTTCACTGCAGCGGTCATACCGACATTGTCCCACGCGAGACGGTGTGGGCTAGGCAAACGCGACCAGTGCTTCCAGCCTTCTCCGACTTGCCTCCAGATGAGCTGATGGGACCAGCAATGGTGCACGCAAGCCCAGCCCTCGGCTCGCCCGTTTATGGCAGCCGACACCCATGGCCGTGAGGAACGGTAGGGGATCGGTGACCGTGCACCGATCCGCTGCCGGCCCTTTGATTTGTCTCGCTCGCTTGTCAGAACAGGGTGAAGACCGCTCGGCGGGTCAGGGCCTACGTTGTCCTTTTGCGTCTGTTTGGCCTCGATGATGTTTGTCCCGGTTCAGGAAAATTAAGCGAAATGCCCATACACAGGCCAAGATCGTGCCGGCCGCAAAGTAAGATATGTTCGGCCCCGTCCATCCTTCCTGACCTAGACGCAGAAGAGGCGGAAGTGCAACACATACGCCTGCTATGAGCCCGCACCATGCCACGAACCGATTGCCGTAGCGCGCAGAAGATGAAGGGCTCATATTCCGACCTCCTGTTGGTGGGGCGTATCCGGAGCCTAGCCATCATGTGCGGTTTTGGTAAGGGGCTTCTCGAAGACCGCCACGAAAGGCTCTTCTAAGACTGCCCGTAAGCCGGTCCTCCCCCGGGGCAAGGAAGACGCAAAATTTCCGGGTCACGATTTGGCGAACTTCCGCGGCCGCCCGATTCCCGTAGGACCCGCCCGCAAAAATGCCCGGTGATGGGGGGCTAAACGGTACATTCAACACCATGACCGGACTCCTCATCGGATACGCCCGCGTATCCACGAACGACCAAGACCTCACTGCCCAGAAGAATGCCCTGGCCGCTCTCGGGGTGTCATCGGAGAAGACGTTCACCGACCAGGGCCTCACCGGCGCCAACCGGGCACGGCCGGGGCTCAGAGAAGCGCTGGCCGCCTGCCGGTCCGGGGACACCCTGGTCGTGACCAAACTCGACCGGCTGGCCCGGTCGCTGCGCGATGCAAAGGACATAGTGGATGAGCTCACCCGCCGCGAGGGCAAGCTGAGCATCGGCGGCTCCGTCCACGACCCGACCGATCCCGTCGGCCGGCTCCTCTTCAATGTCCTGGCCATGGTCGCCGAATTCGAAGCAGACCTGATCCGGGCACGGACCCGCGAGGGCATGGCCGTCGCCAAGGCAAAGGGCCGCCTGCGTGGGAAACAACCCAAGCTCTCGAAAAAACAGGAAGCACACCTGGTCTCCGTTCACCGGGCGGGAACACACACGACGGCGGAACTAGCCGAACTCTTCTCCGTCGCACGGTCAACCGTCTACCGCGCCATCAAACGAGCCGGCGACATCGCCATCTAGATCCATGCCGGAATCAACACCGGTTCGTCCTTGGTGCGCATTACAGCGCTTCCTCTCAGATGCCGTCTCCATGCCGGGGTTCTGCCGGGGAGCCCGTGCAGGCGCCACAGCGAGCTTCGACGCAGCAGTTTTTGCTGTTTAGTGCAGTCGACTTCTGAAAAGTGACGGTTAGTGCAGGCGGCTATTGAGCGGAATGGATTATCGTGCAGGGGACTTCTGACATTTTCATGTCCACACTCGTCTGCACTACCCCGGAATTCCGTGGGAGCGTGTGCAGACGTCGTCTACACCCGGAGTCGGCTGGGTTGGAACTGCCGGGAGGATAGCGCTTCAGAGTCCGTCCCGGGGTACTGACGCTTCCTGTGCCTTCTGGTGGAACCATTCGATGTGTTCTTGCAGGAGGCGGGCTGCGAGTTCCCCGTCGTGTGCCTGGACGGCGTCGAAGATGTGGTGGTGTTGGGTCCGTAGCGTGGCGATGACGTCCGGCCATGTTTCCATGGCGTCCATCGCGCCTTTGACGTAGCCGACGATGGACCCGGACAGGGATTCCATCATGGTGGCCACCACCGCGTTCCCGGCGAGCGAGCTCAGCGCCACGTGGAAGCGGGCGTCGAGTTCGTGGAACGCGGCGCGGTCAATGTCGGGGTCGTCCATGGCGTGCAGAAGCTGGGATGCCTGCTCGAGGTCTTCGTCCCCTCCGGTGCGGGCAGCGCCGGCCCGGGCGGTCCAGGTTTCGAGCAGGATACGGGTCTGGACAATGTCCGCGACCGGGAGCCGGTTGGTGGCGACGTGCAGCCGCAGGGCCGATGACAGTCCCGCGGAAGGATCGGAAATGACGATGGCTCCAGAGGTGGGCCCAGACCCGACGGAGCTTCGCAGGATTCCCATGGCGTCCAGGACCCGGATGGCCTCGCGTACGGAGGCCCGTGAGATGCCGTAGTTTTCGGCGAGTGTGCGTTCGCCCGGGAGACGGTCCCCGACCGTGATTTTGCCCGAGCGCAGGTCCGCTTCGATGTCTTTCAGGAGCGCGTCATGGGTGCGACGGCGGGGGGTTGCTCCTGGTTCGGCAGTGCTCACGGTTGGTTCCTTAAGGGCGGGCAGTGTGCGGGTCTGGGGGCGGCCCGCACACTGCGTCTTGAGTAGGCGGGACGCTAAGGCAGCATCCAGCCCAGGATCGGGGTGGACTGGAGGTAGGAGAGGGTGCAGAGCACCAGCAGCAGCGCTACGCTCCATCCGACTACTTTACGCAGGATCACCGATTCCTTTCCTTCAAGGTTGACCGCGGACGCGGCGATGGCCAGGTTTTGCGGGCTGATCAGTTTCCCGACGACGCCGCCGGAGGTGTTTCCGGCGACGAGGAGGTTCGGGTCGATGCCTGCTTTCAGGCCGGCGGTCTGCTGGAGTTTGGCGAAGAGCGCGTTGGCGGACGTGTCTGAGCCGGTGACGGCGGTGCCAATCCAGCCCAGGACGGGTGAGAGGAATGCGAAGAAGGTGCCAGTGCCGGCCAGCCAGGTGCCGATGGATACTGTCTGGCCGGAGAAGTTCATCACGTAGGCGAGTGCGAGGACGGTGATGATGGTCAGGCCTGCCCAGCGCATCCTGTAGATGGTGCGGCCGATCTCCTTCACGGCGTTAGCCACTGTGACGGGGTAGCGGCCGCCGTCGTCGTACTTCGAGTACACGAAGGCGACGATCAGGCCGGTGATCAGCAGCAGGGTTCCGGGGGTGGAGAGCCATTGGAAGGAGTAGATGGTGGAGGAGACGGGTTTGCCTTCGGCATTGACCAGCGCGTCGTGCAGGATCGGCCAGGGGATTTTGACGTCCGTCGAGGCGAGGAACGCGGGCACGTCCGCGCCGAGTTTCCATAGCTTGGCGATGCCGAAGACGACGATGACGAGGAAGTACGGGAACAGGGCGAGCCAGGTGCGGGTCGGGGTCAGGCGGTCTGCCGCGGCTTCGCTGACGGCGACAGTGGATGCACGGCGGGAGCCGCCGCCTACGGTGGTGGAGGCTGTGTTCTTCGAGACTGCATCAAAGGCTGCTCCGAGACGCTCGCGTGCTGCGACGCTTCCCTTGGGCGTCCAGCTGCGGAAGAACAGGACAGCCGCGCCGAGGCCTACGAGGGAGGCGACGATGTCGGTAAGTTCGTAGGAGAAGTAATTCGAGCACAGGAACTGTGCGGTGGCGAAGGAGAAACCGACAACGAGTGCGGCGGGCCAGCAGTCTTTCAGGCCCTTGCGGCCATCGAGGATGAAGAGCAGGATCAGCGGCACGATGGTGGCCAGTAGCGGCGCCTGGCGTCCGACGACGGAGGCAATGTCCGTGGCGTGCAGTCCGGTGAGGCCGGCCGCGGTGGTGATCGGGATGGCCATGGCGCCGAAGGCAACAGGTGCCGTGTTGGCGACCAGGACGGCGGCGGCTGCGCGCAGCGGCGGCAGTCCGAGCGCCAGCAGCATGGTGGCGGTGATGGCCACCGGCGCGCCGAACCCGGCGAGGGCTTCGAGCAGGCCGCCGAAGCAGAAGGCGATCAGGACTGCCTGGAGGCGCACGTCGCCTTTGCCGATCACGTCGAAGACGCGGCGGAGGTCCTCGAAGCGTCCGCTGAGAACCGTGACCTGGTAGAGCCAGACGGCCATGATGACGATCCAGAGCACCGGGAAGGCGCCGAAGACGCCGCCCTGGGTGGCCGAGAGCAGCGCCAGCCCGGCCGGCATCTGGAACGCAAAAATTCCGACCAGGAGGGCAGTCAGGAGCGCAAAGGCGCCGGCGACATGGGCGCGGGTTTTGACGACGGCAAGCAGGATGAAGAACGTCAGCAGCGGCAGCAGGGCGACGATGGCCGACCACATGACGCTGTTGAGCACCGGATCGGTGCTGGGTGTGAACTGATCCACGGAGTTCCTCCACATTGAGGGGGACGACAGGGGGTATGGTCAGACCTCTGTGGTCTGACCATCAGAGTGTAGCGCAGATTTTTCTGGCAGTGTGAGCGGCTTCACTTGGATTCACCGGTTGCGAGTGGCGTCGGTCACGTGGTCTACTATGGTCAGACCACAAACCGCTTAGCCCGAAAGGCTGCCATGCGAATCGCTTTGTTCGCTACGTGCATCGTGGATGCGATGTACCCCGCCACGGCGCGGGCCACCGTGAAAATCCTGGAGCGGCTGGGACACGAAGTTGTGTTTCCATCCGGCCAGGCCTGCTGCGGGCAGATGCACGTCAACAGCGGCTACCTTAAGGAAGCCGTCCCCGTGATCGCCAATCACGTCGCCGCGTTCGACACCGAGGACTACGAGGTCGCCGTCGCCCCGTCCGGTTCCTGCGTCGCCTCCGTGAAGCACCAGCATCCCATGGTCGCCCGCTCCTGCGGTGACACGGCCCTCGAAGCCCGCGCGACCGCCGTGGGCGCTAAAACCTACGAACTCTCCGAACTGCTGGTGGACGTCCTGGGCGTGACCGACGCCGGGGCCCAGCTCGGCTCCTACTTCCCGCACCGGGTCACGTACCACCCCAGCTGCCACGGCATGCGCCTGCTGAAACTGGGCGACCGGCAGTCCCGGCTGCTGGCCAGCGTGCAGGGGATCGAGATGGCAGAGCTGCCGGAAGCGGACCAGTGCTGCGGGTTCGGCGGCACGTTCTCGATGAAGAACGCCGACGTCTCCTCCGCCATGCTCGAAGACAAAACCGTCAATATCACCGCAACCGGCGCCAGCCTCTGCACCGGCGGGGACGCCTCCTGCCTGATGCACATCGGCGGCGGCCTCTCCCGCCGGGGCAGCGACGTCACCACCCTGCACCTGGCCGAAATCCTCGCCAGCACCCTGGAAGAACCGGCCTCTGTCACCGGCGAAGTCCGCGTCACCACCGGAAAGGCCACACGATGAGCACCTACCTGGGCATGCCCTCCCTCCCCGTTTATGGCACGGGCAACCTGCACGCCTCCGAATCCTTCCCCAAGGCCGCGCACCGCGAACTCGGCAACGCCCAGCTCCGGGCCAACCTCGGCCACGCCACCCACACCATCCGCGACAAACGCATCCAAGTGGTCTCTGAACTGCCGGACTGGGAACAACTGCGCGACGCCGGCTCCGCCATCAAGGAATCCGTGATGGCCCGCCTTCCCGAACTCCTGGAACAGTTCGAGAAGAACTTCACCGCCCGCGGCGGCGTGATCCACTGGGCCCGCGACGCCGATGAGGCAAATGAGATCGTCGCAGAGCTGATCCGGGCGACCGGGGAAACCGAAGCGGTCAAGATCAAATCCATGGCCACCCAGGAAATCGGCCTCAACGAATACCTTGAAGAGCACGGCATCGCCGCCTACGAAACCGACCTGGCCGAGCTGATCGTCCAGCTGGACCACGACAAGCCCAGCCACATCCTCGTCCCGGCGATCCATAAGAACCGGACACAGGTCCGGGACATCTTCCTGCGCGAAATGGAGGGCGTCGACCCGGAGCTGACCGACGAACCGGCCCGCCTCGCCGCGGCCGCCCGGGCACACCTGCGCCGTAAATTCCTCACTGCCAAAGTCGCTGTCTCCGGGGCCAACTTCGCCCTGGCTGACTCGGGCACCTTGGCCGTCGTCGAATCCGAGGGCAACGGACGCATGTGCCTGACCCTGCCGGAGACACTGATCACCGTCATGGGCGTCGAAAAGCTGCTGCCGACCTGGCAGGACCTTGAAGTCTTTATGCAGCTGCTGCCCCGCTCCTCCACCGGGGAACGGATGAACCCTTATACCTCGCTGTGGACCGGTGTCACCGAGGGCGACGGGCCCCAAAACGTGCACCTGGTGTTGCTTGATAACGGACGCAGCGCCGCCTTGGCCGACGAAATGGGCCGCTCGGCCCTGCACTGCATCCGTTGCAGCGCCTGCATGAACGTCTGCCCGGTCTATGAACGGACCGGCGGCCACGCCTACGGATCGACCTACCCCGGGCCGATCGGGGCGATCCTTTCGCCGCTGATGACCGGCATTCAGGCCGAGGAGAACAGTTCGCTGCCGTACGCGTCCTCGCTGTGCGGGGCCTGCTATGACGCGTGCCCGGTGAAGATCAACATCCCGGACATCCTGGTGCACCTGCGCAGCGTGGATGTGGACAGCAAACGCGGGAAGAAGAAAATCCCCAGCCAGATGGACGTGGGGATGAACGCCGCGTCCTGGGCCCTGTCGTCGGGCAAACGGCTGGGATTGATCGAGAAGGGGCTGCCGCTGGGACGCCTGGCCGCGGGCCCGGACAAGAAGATCACCAAACTGCCCGGAATCGCCGCCGGCTGGACCCAAAGCAGGGATATTCCCGCGCCGCCGTCGCAGTCCTTCCGCGACTGGTGGAAGAAGGAACACCGGACCCCGGACACCGGCGCTGCCCCCGCTACGTCAGATAACCAGCCATCAGAGCACCAGGAAGACCAGTCATGAGCGCACGCGATGAGATCCTTGAACGGATCCGCACCGCCCTGAAAGACAGCCCCAAAGTACCGGAAGTTCCCCGCCGGTACCGGTCCTCATCCGATCTGGACGAGGATGCCCTGATCCACCTGCTGGTGGACCGCCTGATCGACTACAAAGCCCAGGTCTCCGTCGTGGATGCCGACGATCTGCCGGCACGGATTGCTGAACTGCTCGAAGCAGCGCGCAGCTATGTCGTGCCTACGGGGCTGGACGCCGGCTGGCTCAGTGAACTCGAACTCGACCACGACAACCGGCGCCGCACCGATTCGGCAGCGGCTCCGCTGAGCGTTGTCGAGCTCGATGGTATCGACGCCGTCGTGACCGCCAGTGCTGTCGCTGTCGCCGAGACGGGGACCATCATCCTGGACGGCAGTCCCAGCCAGGGCCGCCGGGCAATCACCCTCGTCCCGGACCACCACATCTGCATCGTGAAGGTCGCCGACATTGCCGGGATCCTGCCGGAGGCGCTGCGCCGGATTGACGGCACCCGGCCGCTGACCATGATCAGCGGGCCGAGTGCCACCAGCGACATTGAACTCGAACGTGTCGAGGGAGTCCACGGCCCCCGCAAGCTCGACGTCATCATCGCCCGCTAAATCCGGGCAGTGAAGTCCGGGCACGGCCATCACCCTGGCCGTGCCCGGACGCAACAACGCGGACCCCGCACCCTCACCGCTGAACGAAAGGCACCCTCATGACCTCCTACCGCCATGACGCCTGGCAGCACCTCCTCGGTGCCCTCGTGGAGGTCCGGAAGAACGGCACCGTACTTCGCGAAGGACTCGTCGAGGACGTCATGCCTGACTCGTCGGCCCTCTGGATCGCCGCCGACGGGACATCCGCAACGACCACCTCGCGGTCACCTACCGACAATGGCTCACCGAGCGCACATCCAGAACCACCGTTTGATGCCACCTGCAGAAACGGCAGGCTATCTAATTGCGCGCTATGTGCGCATTGATTTGAGAAGCCACAGCGTTAGGTCGATCGGCAGACACAATCCACCTTCGTGTAGAGGTTTGCAGCGCTACAGCGGGACCGCCCACTAGGACGCCCCAAGTCTTATCGCCCAGGGCTCGAACTCCATATCCCTCGGTCATGGTCGTTTCAGAAGCCGGCATGGCAGCTATGACATCGGAGAGACTAATCTTCCTGCCGTAGAAAGGTTTGCAGCGGATGACAACGTTCTCCGAGTCAACATCAATGGATACAGTCATACTCAGGATCAACCAAGTGAATGCCGCGATTCCAAGAACAATGGTCATCCCCGGCACCAGAATATTCCCGGCCGCTGCCGAGACGATGACGACAATGCAGGACGCTACAACAATTCCCCAAATGATCCGTTTCGGCTTGGATGCAAGCCGTGCCTCAGATACCACCATGTAACCCCCCCCCCCCCCCCCCGACTACGTAGATCTGACCACGTTAGCGGCCTAGTCCACCTCTTTGTGTCGCCACCTAGCCGCGCCGACGCTGCCACTGCCCGGCATGCCAAAACATGAGGCCCAGGAAGGTCAGGATTCCGACGAATACAGCCGGCGAGGCAAATGAAAACAGGACGTAAGCCATGCTGACCCGGTCAGTCATCGAAACGGACAAAGGAGCATTCAAGAGGAATGCGAATCCGCCGACAACCAGCACTGCGACCACCAGCCACAGCACGGCGATGAACGGGTTCAACTTAGGGCCGGACCGGACGACATCCTCAGCTGGTCTCTCAGCCGCTGCCGTCAACGGGTTTCGATACTCATCCACTTCGTGAAATCCAACTACCCCAGACTGGTGCTGGTCCATACGCTCCCCCTTGGCTAGCCAGCAGCCTGAATAGGCTGTGAAAGCACCAGCCTAACTGCCTTCACGAGGCAAGACGCGGGCAAGCTCAACGAACCTCGAACCCAATTTGACGCCTATAGGAGCATCGTCGACAAAACCCTAGTGATGCGTCCTGTCCAGATCCTCAAATCCTGAGCCATACGTGGCATAAGACCTAACAGTCCCGGTGACCGATCGACCGCGCCCGGATGAGCCAGGAAACGGTCGACCGGAGCCACGACCTCGCATGAGGAATCAGTGACAGTCCATGACTCCACTCCGTCGCGCTGAGGCACTCGCTGAACGGTCCAGGGCATGGCGGCTCCTTGAAGCAGGTTCCTGTGATGACATCCGGTCTAACAGACCCCAATTGACTGAACCGTGAACTCGTGGACAACACTCCAGATAACACTTCCGCGCAGCCGGCGTGACTGTCGTAGGCCACCCGTAAGCTACGTCAAAGACATCCAGCCGCGGGCTGAAGGAAACATATATTCGAATAAAGGTGTGTTGTGGGCGTCATTATTGGTCCCCGCGTGATAGGTGCGGGCGTTTCGCTGTTGTCTGTGCTGATCTCCCCGGTGCAGGTCGCCGCTGGCTTCCCTTCGCCGGCGCAGGACTATTTTGACGGCCGGATAGATCTCAACGAGCACCTGATCAAGGACATCACCAGCACCTATGTGGTGCGGGTGTCCGGGGAGTCCATGGAAGGCGCGGGCATCAGCGACGGCGATGAGCTGATCGTGAACCGGGCGCTGGAGCCGCGGGATGGCTGCGTGGTTGTTGCGGTTCTCGACGGGGAGCTCACGGTGAAGCGGCTGCGGATCACGCCCACCGGCGTCGTGCTTCAAGCAGAGAACGCCCGTTACCCGAACATCCTGGTACCCAGCCTCAGCGAGCTGACCATCTGGGGTGTGGCCACGCGGTGCCTGCACCATGTCTAGACCAGCGCTGATGCGGCGCATGCCGCAGATAGCGCACGTGGATGTGAACTGTTTCTACGCCAGCGCCGAACGCGCCTTCGACCCGTCCCTGGAAGGCCGGCCCGTCGTCGTGCTCTCCAACAACGACGGCTGCGCTGTCACCCGCTCCCCCGAAGCCAAGGCGCTCGGTATCCCGCTCGGGGAGCCCTGGTTCAACCTCGCCCCGCGGGCCAAGGAATGGGGGCTGGTGGCGCTGTCCAGCAACTATGAGCTCTACGGGGACATCAGCGCACGGGTGATGGAACTGCTCGGGCGCTACCCGGCCTGGCTTGAGGTTTACAGCATCGATGAAGCTTTCCTCGGCGTCAAAGGCACCCCCGCCGAACTGCTCGCGCTGGGCCGTGAGATGAAGACCGCGGTCCGGCGGAACGTCGGCGTGCCCGTCTGTGTCGGGATCGCCACCACGAAGACCTTGGCGAAGCTGGCAAACAAATGGGCCAAGAACAACCCGGCCTTCGGCGGCGTCTGCCATTGGGACTCCATCCCCGCGCCGGAACGTGAAGGCCTGATGAGCCGGCTCTCCGTCATCGAGATCTGGGGCGTCGCCACCCGGCTGACGAAGCGGCTGAACGCCATGGGCATTTTTTCGATCCTTGACCTGTCCCGGGCCGACCCTGTGATGATCCGGGACCGGTTCTCCGTCGTCATGATGCGCACCGTCCTGGAACTGCAGGGCACACCATGTATCCCGATGGAAGAAGAACGGACCGGGAGGGACCAGCTGATCTTCTCCCGCTCCTTCGCCACTCCCATCACCACTGTGCACGGGATGCGGCAGGTCATGAGCGTGTACGGTCAACAGGCCTCAGCCCGGCTGGCCAAACACGACCTGCAGGCCAAAGTCCTCACCGGGTTCGCCGCCACGTCCCACTTCAATCCGCACGACACTTCCTACCCCTCCGTCTGTGTCCCCCTGCCGATGCCCACCGCGGACCCCGTCACACTGACAAAGGCCGCCCACGCCCTGCTGCCCCTCATCCACGACGGCGTCAAATACGCCAAAGCCGGGATCATGGTCACCGACCTGCGCCCCACCGGCAATCAGGCACCCCTGTCCCTGTTCGAGAACCCGCACGAGGAACGCCGTGTCGGGAGTCTCCTCGAAGACGTCCTCCGCCGTTACGGCCGTGGTTCGATCGGCCTCGGCCACGCCGGAATCCGGGGCGGCCCGGACTGGACCATGAAACGGGACATGCTCTCGCCCCGTTACACCACCCACTGGGACGAACTCCCGCTCGTCAAAGCAGCCTGAGCGGCGGCAACCCCGTATCAGGGACGGTCGGTTTTGACCACAGTGAACAGCACCGCCGAATCCTCGTCCGCCTCGAGGCTGTGCAGCCCGTCCGGGACGATCAGCAGGTCCCCTGCCTTACCCTGCCAGGACTCGCCCCCCGCCCGCAGCCTGACGGATCCTTTGATGACGTAGACCGTAGCCTCGCCGGGGTTTTGGTGTTCGCTGAGCTGCGTCCCGGCGCGAAATGCCATCACCGTTTGGCGGAGCCGCTTTTCGTGCCCGCCGTAAGCCGTATCGGCGGCCCGGCCGCTCGGGGCTGCCACGGCGGCTGTGATCTGCTGGCGGGCCAGGGCATCAATCGATATCTTCTGCATGAGGACACCGTACCCACAATGCAGTCGCCAAGTCGCGGGAGCCAATGAATCCGGCCCGCGACTTTTGTCCCCAACGTCAAACGCGCCGTGGGTACCTTCGACAAGAGAAGGTACCCACGGCTTACATAATGACCCGTCGCCCTAGCTGAGGTAGCCGTTCGGGTTGAGGACGTACTTCGTGGCTGCACCGGCGTCGAATTCGGCGTAGCCCTTGGGCGCCTCTTCAAGGGTGATCGCCTTCGCGTTGACGTTCTTGGCGATGTTCACCTTGTCGTTCAGGATGGCCATCATCAACTGGCGGTTGTACTTCATCACCGGGCACTGGCCGGTAGTGAAGCTGAGCGACTTCGCCCACCCGGTGCCCAGGCTGAGGCTGAGCGAACCAGTCTTGGCAGCCTCGTCAACTCCGCCGGGATCGCCAGTGACGTACAGCCCCGGGATGCCCAGGGCACCACCGGCGGCGGTGATGTCCATGAGCGAATTCAACACCGTGGCGGGCGCCTCCTTGGCGTCATGGCCGTGACCGCGCGCCTCAAAGCCCACGGCGTCCACGCCGCAGTCCACCTCCGGCACGCCCAGGATCTGCTCGATCTGCTCCGCCGGGCCGCCCTTGGTCAGATCCACCGTTTCACAGCCAAAGCTGCGTGCCCTCGCCAACCGGTCCTCGTTAAGGTCCCCCACAATCACGACGGCGGCACCGAGCAGATGCGCGCTGGTAGCCGCGGCGAGGCCAACAGGACCCGCGCCGGCCACATAGACCGTGGAACCGACGCCGACCCCAGCGGAAACGGCCCCGTGGAAGCCGGTGGGGAAAATGTCCGACAGCATGGCCAGGTCCAGGATTTTCTCCATGGCCCGGTCCTTGTCCGGGAACTTCAGCAGGTTCCAGTCGGCGTACGGCACCAGCACGTAATTCGCTTGGCCACCCACCCAGCCGCCCATGTCCACGTACCCGTAGGCGCTGCCCGGGCGGTCCGGGTTCACGTTCAGGCAAATGCCCGTCTTGCGTTCCTTGCAGTTGCGGCACCGGCCGCAGGCGATGTTGAACGGCACCGAACAGAGGTCTCCGACTTTAATGAACTCGACGTCGCGGCCCACCTCCACTACCTCGCCGGTAATCTCGTGCCCGAGCACCAGATTGGGCGGGGCCGTGGTACGCCCGCGGACCATGTGCTGGTCGGATCCGCAGATGTTGGTGGCCACGGTCTTCAGGATTACTCCGTGGTTGACCGCCCGCCCCACGTTCGCGGGGTTCACGCCCGGCCCGTCTTTCAGTTCGAAGGTTGGATAGTCGATGTCGATCAGCTCGACCTTGCCGGGCTCCTTGTAGGCAACGGCTTTGTTCCCTGTCATCATGCTCTCCTCTTGTCAGCGCGGCGGTCCCGGTAGGGGCGCGGCGGATCATAAAGTGCTGCGATGGACCTCCGGGTGCAGGGGCTGCCCGCGGCTTGAGCAACTGAATGTCTTCCTACGGTCGGAGGTCTGGCCAGTCTAGGCATGCCTCTTTCGAAAGGGCCATAGCTCGCGCCCCCTTTCTGCTCCCCTAGCGCCAGGCGCGTCCGCCCAGCACCACATTCACCGGTTCCTCGCCGGCCTGCAGCAGCCCGATCTGCTTGCGGATGAGCCGCGCCATCCGGGGCAGCATGGCCGTGCTCGCGCCACCAACGTGCGGAGTGATAAGCACGTCCGGCACAGTCCACAACGGGTGGTCCTGCGGCAGCGGTTCAGGGTCTGTTACGTCCAGTGCCGCCCGCAACCGGCCTGTCGACGTCTCGCGGAGCAGGGCATCGGTGTCGGCCACCGGACCCCGCGCGACGTTCACCAGCAGCGCACCGTCCGGCATCGCCGCAAGGAACTCGCCGTCAACGAGACGACGGGTCTGCTCGCCCAAGGGAACACTAACCACCACAATGTCGTGCAGCGGCAGCTGCTCATACAGGGAATCAATCCCGTAGATTTTGCCGTTTTCATCGTCCCGGGCACGGCTGGCAAGCCGCGTCACCTCAGTTTCAAACGGCAGCAGCCTTGCCTCAATCGCCTTCCCCACTCCCCCGTAGCCCACCAGGAGTACCCGCCGGTCCGCCAGGCTGGGCCGCGGCCGGGTGTCCCAGGTTCCCGTCGCCGCGTTCCGCACGAAGTCAGCAATGCCCCGCTGGCTGGCGATCATCATGCCCACGGCAAGTTCCGCCGTCGAGGTTTCATGTACTCCCGAAGCGTTGGCAAAACGGCACCCTGCGGGCAAAACCTTCGCGACGCCGTCGTACCCAATTGACTGACTCTGAACCAGCCCCACGTCGACGCCGGCGAGCGCCGCGAGTGCGTCCGGCCTGCCCATATAGGGCGGCACCACCAGATCGAAGTGCTGCGCCGGCGCCTCACCGCTCAGGTCCCACAAGAAGAGTTCGACGCCGGCGGGCACCTTCACCGCGTCCGCCAGCTCCTCGCTGGGCAGACTCACCCGTAGTTTCCGTTCTGCGGCCAAACCGGACATGCGCGCTCCCTCTCTCTCGGCTTCCCTGACAGTTAACCAGTCCTGCCCCCGGCTGCGGCGGATTTTGCGCCATCATTCGGCCGGAGCACCTTGTGTGGCGCACAGTTCCGCGGCGGTCCGCCGGCAGGCGTCGAATGATGGCGCAGAATGCGCCGCCTCAGCGGCCGGGCACTCCCGCTGCGGGCTAAACAGGCCGTAGGTTGGGGTCTGACAAGTGCTTGTCAGACCCCAACTACACCAGCAGGGCGGTATGGACGCAGACGTCATTATCATCGGCGGTGGCCTGGCCGGGCTCGCCGCCAGCAACGAACTGGTCAGGGCCGGCAAGCGTGTGGCCATCCTGGATCAGGAGAATGCGGCCAACCTGGGCGGCCAGGCATTCTGGTCGCTCGGCGGACTCTTCCTGGTGGACACGCCCATGCAGCGCCGCCTCCGCGTGAAGGACACCTTCGACCTGGCGTGGCAGGACTGGCAGGGCTCCGCACAATGGGACCGGCTCGACGGCCAGCACCCCGAGGACGAATGGGCCCGGCAATGGGGACGCGCGTACGTCGAGTTCGCGGCCGGCGAGAAACATGCCTGGCTGCTGCAGCAGGGCATCAAGTTCACCCCGTTGGTGGGCTGGGCAGAACGGGGCGACGGCAGGGCCGGCGGCCACGGCAACTCTGTTCCCCGCTTCCATGTCCCGTGGGGAACAGGCACCGGAATCTCCGAACCGTTCGCAGACAAAGCCCGGGCGGCTGCAGCGTCGGGCCAGGTCCGGTTCTACTTCCGCCATCAGGCGGACGGGTTGATGTTCGACGGCGGTGCGGTCACCGGGGTGCGGGGCACCGTTCTGGCACCGGATTCCTCGTCCCGTGGCGTGGCCTCGAACCGGGATGCTGTTAGGGAGTTTGAGCTGCATGCCCAGGCGGTGCTCATCGCAACCGGAGGGATCGGCGGAAACCACGACCAGGTGCGCCAGTGGTGGCCACAGCGCCTGGGCACAGCTCCGAAGAAGATGATCACCGGCGTTCCGCAGCATGTCGACGGGCGGATGCTGGGCATCGCGGACGACGCCGGCGTCCGGCTGGTCAACCGCGACCGGATGTGGCACTACACCGAGGGTATCCAGAACTGGAACCCCGTCTGGCCGGACCACGCCATCCGGATCCTGCCCGGGCCGTCCTCCCTGTGGTTCGATGCCCTGGGCCGCCGCCTCCCCGCGCCCGGGCTGCCCGGCTACGACACCCTGGGCACCCTGAAGCTGCTGCGAACCACACCGGACATCCAGCAGCACAGCCACTCCTGGTTCATCCTCACCCAGAGGATCATCGAAAAAGAGTTCGCCCTCTCCGGCTCCGAGCAGAACCCGGACATCACCAACCGGGACCTCAAGCTATTGCTCCGGTCCCGGTTGGGCCGCGGCGCCGCTGCCCCGATCGAGGCGTTCAAGGAGCACGGCGAGGATTTTGTGATTGCGGACAACCTGGCCGACCTGGTGAGCGAGATGAACCGGCTGACCGGCGAGGCCCTGTTGGACTACCAGCACCTCCGGCGCCAGATCGAGGAACGTGACGCCGAGGTCCGGAACCCCTACTCGAAGGACATCCAGGTCGCCGGCATCCATAACAGCCGGCGTTTCCTCGGCGACAGGCTATTCCGGACAGTAAAGCCGCACCGGATTCTTGACCCGGCGGCAGGCCCGCTGATCGCCGTCAGGCTTCATGTGGTCACCCGCAAAACCCTCGGCGGCATCCAGACAGACCTCACCGGGCAGGCGTTCGCGCAGGACGGCACCTGTATTCCGGGCCTGTACGCTGCCGGCGAGGCTGCCGGCTTCGGCGGCGGAGGCGCCCACGGGTACAACGCGCTGGAAGGAACGTTCCTGGGCGGCTGCCTCTTCACCGGCCGGACAGTGGGCCGCGCGCTGGCGGCCCGGCTCTAGCCTTCGCCCTGGAGGTTGAGCCCCCTCGCGTACGCGGCCTGCCCCACGTGCTGGAGGCAGTCGGCGATGGTGCTGACCAGCCGCACGCCGAGTGTGACGGGCGGGTCCCAGCGCTTGTCAACCACCCGGTCCAGGTCGTCGTCGGTGAGAGTCTTCAGAAACCCCACCGTCTGCCGGTGGACGGCGTCGTAGTACTCCAGGAGCAGTTCCGGCGTCGCCTGCACCGCGTCGACCTGGTGACTGGAATGGCCGTAGCCGGTATCGCGCTCTGTCAGGGGCAGTCCGAAACGACCGGCAAAGGCCTGTGACGTCCACACCTGGTCTAGGCCTGCGGCAGAGGCGACCTGCGCGTCTTCAACCCGGCTGAGGTGCCAGATCAGCCACGCGATCGAGTTCCCGGTTCCCGCCGGACGCCGGACCAAAGCCTCGTCGTCGAGCCCATTAAGGGTGGCCTCCACGGTTTCCCGGATCCGCCCGAAGGCATCAAGCAGCAATCCTTTGGATTCCATCGGATCCCCCTTACGGTGCCAGTTTCGCTGAGCCCCCATACTTGCACGTGCGCCCCGTCAGGGGATAGACGACGAGGACCCCCGCGTGGCCTTAAGCCCCTGCTCCCAAAATCTCGGCACGGCGAAGCGCGACAATGTCCCCCAGCACATCGTCAGACAGCGGCGTCCTGCTGGAATTCCCCCCGGTCAGCGGGTCCCAATGGAAGGGGCGACGGCGATTCCCCCTCAGCGACGCGGATTCCACTCGGCGTCGAACGGGCCGCCCCGCGGTGGCAGGGCGGCCCGTGATGGCCTTCTCAGCCCCGGCGGCTACTACGCCCGCTGGGAAAGGTTGAGAATGTTTCCCTCGCTGTCCAGGAACCAGGCGGACTTCCCCCAGTCATTGGTGGCAACGCCGTTTTCTGTCTTCAGACCGGGGAAGTCGTAGTCTTCGAAGACGACGCCGCGGCCCCTCAGGTCTTCCATCTCCCGTTCCAGGTTGTCTGTTTCCCAGCCCATCTGGGTGTTCTTGGCTGAACCGGCATTGTCTGTCTGGTAGACGAGGAAGCTGGTTCCGTTTCCGCACTTGTAGAGCAGGCTGTCCTCCTCCATGGCTTCGGATGATTCGAGTCCCAGCTTGTCGCGGTAGAAATCCTTCGCCCTGTTGATGTCCTTCGCGGGTAGGACAGCCATGATCGTTGAATCCTTGAGCATGATGATTTCCTTTGTGCCTTTTTCGCGTTGGTGGCGGTGCTCTCCCCCCGGTGGCGGTCCCGGAGCATCGTTGCCCGGGGCCGCGTGGCCGTCCCTTGCGCCAAGTGCCGGGGCGGCCACCTGGGACTCTGCAACGCCCCGCCAGCCATCATCGGCGCGAGGGTCCCCGAAGCTTATGTGGCCATTATCGACCGAACCGGAACAGAGCGACATACCCTAATTTGAGCAGCCTCCCCACAAAGGTTGGAGATGTGTTATGGAGCGGTTGCGCCGCGCGATAATGAAACCATGAGCAACCAGGACCCTGACCTCTGGGAGGAATTCGACAAGGTCAAGCCCGCCCGCCCGGACCGTGTGGCCGGGCGTCCCGGCGGCGAGCCGGTGGGCTTCGGCTTCAGCACGGGAGTGCGCAGCGCAAAGGTTGCCCTCGGGTTCGCCGTGTATGCGCTGGCGCTCGGAACCACACTGGTGATCACCGGCGCCGTCGTTTTCATCGCCCAGCATCAGTGGCTGCTGCTGGGACTGATGGTGCTCATCGAAACCGTGTTCGTCTACGGATTCATCCGGCTGGCCCGCCAGGCGCGAAATAGGCGTTTCCGGCGCTAAGACCTTGCGGCGCGGATCGCACCACGAACCGCGCCGCCGAGGACGGCGATCACCGGGACAAGGCAGACCAAGGTGACAACGGTGTTGGGCCGGAACTCCGCGCGGCCGCCGGCGTTCCCGTATACGCCAAGGGGCAGCACCATGCCACCCCCGCCGCCTCCGGAGGCGCCCTCCCCGGCCTCGCCACCGCCGCCGAATCCGAAGGACACCAGTGCCACCGGGACGATCTCTTCCCCTCCGACGGTAACGGGCTCGCCATACGCCTTGGCAACGCCGACGTTTTTGAAGGTCTCCACAAAGGACGCAAAAGAATTGGACATGGCTCCACGATAGGCGTGCGGCACCCCGACCGCCACGGGTGAGCGCCCGACGTCGGCCGTTGCCTCCGCACCCGGACCTTGCGATACTGCGTGGATGCCCGCTCCCCACACCACTCTCGCCGAGAACGCCATCCGTCAGCCTGCGCGCGCCCAGTTTGAGGCATTCCTGGATGACCACCGGAACATGCTCACCAGCTGCCTGAACGGGCTGACCGAGGAGCAGGCGCGCCGGTCCCTGGTGTCGTCCCGCACCACCCTGCTCGGCCTGGTAAAGCACGCGATCTTCGTGGAGAAAGTCTGGTTCGACGAAGCCGTCACGTGCCGGTCCCGCGCGGAGATCGGTATCCCGGCGGGGCCTGATGAGTCTTTTATCCTCTCAGGCGAGGACACCATCGCCGGTGTCCAGCGGGCCCACCGGGAGGCCTGCGAGGCAGCGCGCCAGGCGACGTCGTCGTTGTCACTCGACGATATGCTCCTCGGGAACCGCCGCGGCCCGCTCCCCCTGCACTGGGTGTACCTGCACGTGCTGCGCGAACTCGCCCAGCACTGCGGGCATGCCGATATTCTGCGTGAACAGATCCTCGACAGCTAGGACCGGGAATCCGCCCACAGGGTCAGGCTTTGCTGGCCGTCGCGGCCGTGGACAGCGCGGCCAGCCCGCGCTCGAAATCGCCGCCCACCATCTTGTCCATGTTGACAACCAGGGCAAAAATCTTGGCCAACCCCTTGTTCTCGCCGGTCATCCGCCACGTGACCCGGGTGCCGCCGTCGGCCGGGGTAAACGTGAACGAGGTGGGGTTCACGGCCTTGAACGGCTTCGTGAATTCGAGCCGTACCTTGACGCTCCCGGGAAAGTCAGACTCAACAATCTCCATGTTTCCGCTGCCGGCTTTGCGGTTGCCACTCCAGGCATAGCGGGCCCCGACACCGGCATCGTTGCCTGCGTAGGAACGGTCCATTTCCGGATCGACGTTCTCCCACGGCGACCATTTTGTCCACTCAAGAAAGCTGTTTACCAGCGGAAAGATTTCTTCCGGCGAGGCAGGAATGAAGGCGCTGCGGGTGACTTCGTAGGATGACATGCGGCCATCATAAGCGCCGACCTCTGGCAATCAGGGCACCAGCTAGTCTTTCCGTTCGCGCCACATCCAAGTCACGGCGAAGGCCGCAGCGGTGAGGATCAGCATGGTTACAGTCATCTGTCCCCAGCTTTCCTGGTCCACGCCGTCGGCGGCGAACACGCCGATCAGGACCGTGGCCGTGATGGCGCCCAGGTAGCGGCAGGTCTGGAAGATTCCGGCAGCAACACCGCGTTCCTGCGGCCGGGTGGAGACGAACATGCCCTGGTTCGAAGCGATGCTCACCGCCCCGAACGGAACACCCATGAGCGCCGTCAGAACCAGGACCAGCGGTATGGCCAGTGAGTGGGTGAGGAGCCACATGAGGGCGGCCACCGCGGCGAGAAGTACGACGCCGGCAATCAGCACCTGCCGGACCCCGAACTTTCCCATCGCCCGGACTGCCCATGGTGTGGCCACTACTGATGCGGCGGCCAGCGGCAACATCAGCAGCCCCACCAGGCCGGGCTCATAGCCCCCCGACTCCTGCAGCAGCTGGGGCAGCCCGAAAAACGCAAAGTAGTAGACGCTGTTGAAAAGGGCGAAGCCCGCGTACACCAGCATCAGCGGCCGGTTCCTGCCGAGGAGCCGCAGGTCCAGGAACGGCGGGCTGAAACGCAGTTCACGCCAGGCAAACAGTGCCGCCGTCACGGTCCCTGCTCCGAGCAGCAGCCACCGGTACCCCGGCGCCACGTCAAGGAGAGCCATCATCACCAGCAGCAGGGAGCTGACAAAGCCGAGGACGCCCGGGATATCTGAATCCCGCACCAGCTCGGCGAAGCTTCCACGTTCCCTCGTCGCATCCGCGGGGGCGGCGCGCCTGACGATCAGCAACGCAGCCAACGCTAACGGAACGTTGATAAGGAACAGCGCCTCCCAGCCCACAAAGCCCACCAGCAGACCACCAATGACCGGTCCTACCGCCGCTGCGGACGTGTTTGCCATCTGGATGTACCCCAAGGGCCGGGACGAACTAAGGGCGGCCGGCCGGGCCGTGCCGGATTGATGGACCATGGTGCCCACCATCACTACCGCGCTGGGATAAGCCGCGGCGGTGCCCAAAGCCATCACGGCCCGGGCCACACAGAGCAAGGCGAAGTTCGGCGAAAAGGGGGCCAGGGCGCAGGTCACGGCCACCAGTGCCATGCCTAGCGTAAACATCCTGCGCGGCCCGAACCTGTCCGCGAGCTTGCCCATCAGCGGCTGGCCCGCAGCGGAGCTGAGGTAGAAGGAGGTGATCACCCACGTGACCGTTGCGACGTCGAGCCCAAAATCCGCGCGCAACACCACCAGTGCCACGGCGATCATGGACGAATTCAACGGGTTCAGCGCCGTGCCCAGGCTCAGGCCGGCGACCGCCAGGCGGGTCCGGGGTTGGTTGCTCAAGATAACAGTCTGCTCTACGGGCTGCTGGAAGCGCGATTTGATGACATGCACCGGCCGGCTCCGCCGGCAAAAACGTCAGGCCCGGGCAGCCAACGCCTTGTCCAGGAACTGCAGATGCGCGGGCGTGATGGCCACGGTGCTTGCCTCATATTCCGGGTGCCCGGTGATGTAGCTCTTGATGAACGGGCACACCGGGACGATCCCCAGCCCCGCAGCAACTGTCTCATCCAGCGCCGCCTTGGCCAGCCTGCCTGCCAATCCCTGCCCCGCGTATTCCTCATTGACCACCGTGTGATAGAAAATTCGCTCAGCCTGGCCATCGCCGTCGTACGCCTTGTACCAGGCTTTCCCGATCACTTTTCCGGCAACCGAAACCTCGAACCGCTCCCGGTCCGGATTGTTGCTGATAGTGATGTCGTTCACGGGGATTCTCCTTCGTTGCGGGCTTCCCTCCAACCCTAACGCTCCTCCGCAATCCTGTTGTGACAGCCGACACAACGCGCCTATAGTGGCCTACGGTGCACCATCCGGCTTGCGGAAAAGCAGGCCGTTGAGCCAGTTCCGCCGCGAAGGAGAACCGTATGGAAAACCGGACGCTTGGACCCTTAACCGTTTCCGCCCTAGGCCTGGGCTGCATGGGCATGAGCGAGTTCTACGGGACCGGTGATGAGCAGGAATCGATCGCCACCATCCACGCCTTCCTCGACGCCGGCGGAACCCTGCTGGACACAGCTGACATGTACGGGCCCTTCACGAATGAAAAACTCGTGGGCGGCTCCATCGCAGGGCGCCGGGACGACGTGGTCCTGGCCACGAAGTTCGGCAACGAACGCCGGGAGGACGGCTCCTGGGTGGGCATCAACGGCCATCCGGACTATGTCCGCGCCGCCTGCGATGCCAGCCTCCAGCGGCTGGGCGTGGACCATATCGATCTTTACTACCAGCACCGGGTGGATAAAACCGTGCCCATCGAGGACACCGTGGGGGCCATGGCCGGCCTGGTCGAAGCGGGGAAGGTCCGCCACCTGGGCTTGTCCGAAGCGTCCGCGGAAACCATCCGACGGGCCCACGCCGTGCATCCGATCACTGCACTGCAGACCGAGTACTCACTGTGGGAACGCGAACCCGAGACCAAGGTCTTTCCGGTGCTCGAGGAACTGGGGATCGGTTTTGTGCCCTACAGCCCGCTGGGCCGCGGCTTCCTGACCGGCCAAATCCGCTCTGCTGATGACTTCGCTGAAGACGACTTCCGCCGGCACTCGCCCCGGTTCCAGGGCGACAACCTTGCGCGCAACCTGAAGCTCGTGGACCGGGTGAAGGAACTGGCCGGCCAGAAGGACTGCACCCCTGCCCAACTCGCCCTCGCCTGGCTGCTGGCCCAGGGCCAGCACATCGTGCCGATCCCCGGCACGAAAAAGCGCGACCGGCTCGCCGAGAACCTGGGCGCGGTGGGGGTCGAGCTCACCGCGGAGGACCTCCGGCTGCTGGATGAACTGGCGCCTGCCGGTGCCACCGCAGGGGCCCGCTACCCCAACATGTCCACCATCGACACCTGAGAGCCGTCTGCTTCCACTCAGCCGTTCCGCGAAACCCGCCCCCACGAAGGAGACCCCATGGCCACGAACGACGACGAAGCTCAGATCCTGGACCAGTGGACCCACAAGCTGACCCAGTCCCTACAGATCCTGGACCTGAAGGTCGACCAGGAGCTGGTCCTTGAGCTGGCCCGGAAGTCCGCAGATTCCGTGACGCACGCAGCAGCCCCGATCACCGCCTTCTTGGTAGGCTACGCCGCCGCGCTCGAGGCCGGCACCGGAAGCGCCGGTTCCAAGGCGGCCTCGACGGCGTCCGTCACCAAAGCAGCCGACGTCGCGTTCAGCCTCTGTGAGGACGCCCGCCAGCAGGGGAATCCCCACCCGGAGCCCGGCGCGAAGGGCTGGACGCACAGCGCCCAGTAGTCAGCCCGCGCTCAGTATTCAGCCGGCGGCCACGTCCGCCGGCACGAATGTTTTGGCTGGCTCCAGCCGGACGATCACTGCCTTGGATACCGGCGTCTGGCTGCCCTCGGCCACGCTGTCCAGCGGAACAAGGACGTTGGCCTCGGGATAATACGCGGCCGCACAGCCCGCCGCAGTGGGGTACGAGACCACCCGGTAGTTGTGCAGTACACGCTCCACGTTGTCCTGGTACACGCCATGAATGTCCACGTGCTGCCCGTCGCTGATCCCCAGCTCGGCGAGGTCCTCCGGGCTGACAAACACCACTTCGCGGCCCTTCTTGATGCCGCGATAGCGGTCGTTATTGCCGTAGATGGTGGTATTGAACTGGTCATGGGAACGCATGCTCTGCAGGATCAGAGTGCCCGCCGGCCGTTCGACGTGTTCGAGCTGGTTGACCGTGAGCATCGCCTTGCCCATGGGGGTGTCGAACTTGCGGGAGTCCCGGGGTCCGTTCGGCAGCACGAAGCCGCCTTTCTGCCGGATCTTCCCGTTGTAGTCCTCGCACCCGGGGACCACCCGGGAGATGTGGTCGCGGATGAGGTCGTAGTTTTTCTCAAACCCGGCCCAGTCAGCGTTGACCCGGTCCCCCACCACCTTCTGCGCCAGCCTGCTGAGGATGGCCACCTCGGACAGCAGCCCGGGCGTCACCGGCGGGACCGCGCCGTGGGAGCCATGGACAGCGCAGACGGTGTCCTCCACGGACACAAACTGCGGCCCGGATTCCTGCAGGTCAATCTCGGTGCGGCCCATGGTGGGCAGGATCAGGGCCTCGGCGCCGGTGACAGTGTGGGAGCGGTTGAGCTTGGTGGAAACCTGGACTGACATTTCCGTTTTTTCCATCGCTGAGATGGCCGCCTGCGTGTCCGAAATGGCTCCCACGAAGTTCCCGCCCATCCCGACGAAAACCTTGATCCCGCCGTCGCGCATTTGCCGGATGGTTTCCACGGCGTCCGCGCCGTGTTCACGCGGCGGTTCAAAGCTGAATTCCTTGCCCAGTGCGTCCAGGAACGAGGGCGGCATCTGCTCCCAGATGCCCATGGTCCGGTCACCTTGGACGTTGCTGTGCCCGCGGATAGGTGAGGCGCCGGCGCCCGGCTTGCCGATGTTGCCACGGAGCAGCAGGAGGTTGATGATCTCCTTGATGGTGGCCACGCCCTTTTTGTGCTGGGTGATGCCCATGGCCCAAGTGATGATCACTTTCTCGGCCTTCAGGTAGCGGTCCGCCAGCTCATCGATTTCCTCGGTCCGCAGCCCGGTAGCCTCCAGGACGGCTGCCTCGTCCAGTTCGGCGAGGTGCGCCTTCAGCTCTTCCAGCCCGTGGCAGTGCTCCGCCAGGAACGCATGGTCCAGCACCGTGCCGGGATTCTTGGCCTCGGCGTCGAGCACACGCTTGGAGACGGCCTGGAGGAGTGCCATGTCGCCGCCGAGCCGGATCTGCAGGAACTGGTCCGCAATCTCGGTTCCGTGGCCGATGATGCCCTTGACCTTCTGCGGATTTTTGTAGCGGCGCAGCCCGGCCTCCGGCAGGGGGTTGACGGCCACAATCTCCCCGCCGGATTCCTTGCATTCCTCCAGGGCGGTCAGCATCCGCGGGTGGTTCGTGCCCGGGTTCTGGCCCATGATGATGATCAGGTCCGCCTTGGCGTAGTCGTCGTAGGAGACCGTGGCTTTTCCGATGCCGATGGTCTGGCCCATCCCCCAGCCGGAGGACTCGTGGCACATGTTGGAGCAGTCCGGCAGGTTGTTGGTGCCGTACGCCCGGACGAACAGCTGGTACAGGAAAGCGGCCTCGTTGGAGGTCCGGCCGCTGGTGTAGAAGGTGGCCTGGTCCGGGCTGGGCAGGGACTTCAGCTTGTCCGCGATGATGGTGAAGGCCCGGTCCCAGCTGACCGGCCGGTAGTGGTCCTCACCTGTGGCTTTGTAGACCGGCGCGGTGAGGCGCCCCTGCATCCCGAGCCAATACTCGGAGCGTTTCCGGAGTTCGCTGACCGGGTTTTCGGTCCAGAATTCGGGGCCGACCAGCACGGGCGTAGCCTCCCAGGTGACCGCTTTGGCACCGTTTTCGCAGAATTCAAAGGTCTTGCGGTGGTCCGGGTCAGGCCACGCGCAGCTCATGCAGTCGAAGCCGTCCTTCTGATTCATCGCCAGAAGGGTCTTCCCGGCCCGGCCCGCGCCCATGTGCGTGATGGCCGGCTCCATGGAGTGATAGACGCCGGGGAAGCCGGCGGCCCAGGACCTGGGGTGGCCGGTAACCTCGATGTCGGCCTCGTTGACCTCTTCGACCTTCGGATTCTTTCGCGCCACGCTGCACTCTCCTTCTTCAAACTGACACCGTCAACACGAAAATATTCAGACTGGTACGGGTTCTTCCACACTTGTTCAGGGGACTCAGGAAGTCAAGGCAAAGCGCGCTGGGAGGGGTGTCCTGTCGGACCGCGGACGACGACGGGTGGCCGCCTCGCGTAGGCTGGTGACCACGGCTGAAGCAAGCGGCCGCAGGACCCACCACCCGGAGCTGCCTTAATGCCCCAGAACCCTGCGCTCAGCGCGCTTGCCTCTTCCGCCTTCTCCCTCCCGACGCTCCGCGACGGCCAGCTCGCCGGCATGTCAGCCCTGGCGGACGGCCGTGACGTCCTGGCCGTCATGCCCACCGGCTATGGCAAGTCCGCGATCTACCAGGTGGCCGCCGTCCACCTCCACCGGGAGACGGGGCACCCCGCCGTCGTGGTTTCACCTTTGATTGCCCTCCAGGAGGACCAGATCACCGGCCTCACCGAGGCATTGGGCGAGGGCTCCGCCGTCGCCATCAACTCCGCCCACAGCGACGCGGAAGTGGACGACGCCTGGCAAAAAGTGGAGTCGGGAGCGGCCGCGTTCCTTTTCCTGGCCCCGGAGCAGCTGGCAAAGAAGGAAACGGTGGAGCGCATCGCCGCCGTCCACCCGGCTCTGATTGTGGTGGATGAAGCACATTGTGTCTCCTCCTGGGGGCACGATTTCCGCCCGGATTACCTCACTCTGGGCGCGGTGCGGGAGCATCTCGGCAACCCGCCCGTGGCAGCGCTGACGGCCACGGCTTCCCCGCCGGTGCGGGAGGAGATTGCGGAACGGCTGGGCATGAAGGACCCGCTGGTCCTCGTTCATGGCTTCGACCGGCCCAACATCATGCTGGATGTGGTCAGGCATCATGAGGAGAAGGAGAAGCGCCGTGCCGTGGTGGAGCAGGTGGTTGCCTTCGTTGACGGAAACGGATCCGGTGTGGATACCCGGCAGCAGGGGCTGCTGTACGCGGCCACCCGCAAGGACACCGAGAAGTACGCCGCCAAACTGGTTGGGCACGGGCTTCGTGCCGAGGCTTACCACGCAGGCCGCTCCGCCGCGGACCGGGAACGTATCCTCGAACTCTTTATGGACGACCAGCTGGATGTGGTGGTGGCAACCACGGCCTTCGGGATGGGGATCGACAAGCCGAACATCCGTTTTGTGATCCACGCCGATATTCCCGCGGCGCTGGATGCCTACTACCAGGAGATCGGCCGGTCCGGACGGGACGGTCAGCCGGCGTCGGCGGTTCTCCACTACCGCGCCGAGGACCTTGGACTGCGGAAGTTCTTCGGCACCCACCATCCGGACCCGGAGGCGCTGCTGGCTGTGCTCAAGGCGCTCCGATCGGCGGACGGGCCCGTCTTCGCCTCGTCACTGGCCGAGCTCACCGGCTTCAAGCCGCGCCATATGACCGGACTGCTGAACCAGTTGCAGGATGCCGGTGCGGTGAGCTCCGGTAAGCGCGGCGTCCGGCTCATCTCTACAGCCAAGCCGGCCGCCCTGGTGCGGCGCGCCGTCGAACTGGCCGAAGCGCGGCAGCGCGTGGACGAATCCCGCCTCCAGATGATGCGCGGCTATGCTGAAACGGATGGCTGCCGGCGCCAGTTCCTGCTGGGGTATTTCGGCGAGGACCTCCCGGAGCCGTGCGGCAACTGCGATTCCTGCGCGGAGGCCCCGCCGCATGGCGCGCCGGAGCCACACGCCGGAAAGCACGACGGCGGCGCTGCGGGTAATGCGGATGATGTTCCGTTCCCGGTCCAATCGCCTGTCACCCACAAAAAGTGGGGTCCCGGGCTGGTGATGCGCTATGAGGACGACGTGATCACCGTCCTGTTTGAGCGGGAAGGCTACAAGACGTTGTCCAGGGAGGCTGTCACGAAGCGGAAGCTCCTCAAACCCGCTTAGGTAGTCTGGAGGAAGACCCACGACGAAAGGCCCCCACGTGGCAGTTTCTCCCCTTGTCTGGACCCTGACCATCGCGGGAATTGTTGGCCTGCTGGCCTTCGATTACTTCTTCCATGTCCGGAAAGCCCACAGCCCGTCGCTGAAGGAATCGGCCATCTGGTCCTCCATCTACGTGGGAATCGCCCTGATCTTTGGCCTTGGCGTGCTGCTGTTTGGCGGCACCACCATGGGCACCGAATACTTTGCCGGCTACGTCACAGAGAAGGCCTTGTCCGTGGACAACCTCTTTGTGTTCCTGATCATCATGGCCAGTTTCAAGGTGCCCCGGGCAGACCAGCAAAAGGTGCTGTTGTTTGGCATTGTATTTTCCCTGCTCGCCCGCACGGCCTTCATCTTCCTGGGCGCGGCGCTGATCAACAGCTTCGCGTGGGTGTTCTACATCTTCGGGCTCATCCTCCTGATCACGGCCGGCAACCTGCTCAAGCCTGATGACCACGACGATGACAGCGAAGGCCTGGTGGTCCGGCTCGCCAAGAAGCTCCTCCCGGCGTCGCAGCACTACGACGGCGACAAGCTGTTCACCATGGAAAACGGCAAGCGCGTCCTCACCCCGATGCTCCTGGTGATGGTGGCGATTGGCGGCACCGACCTCCTGTTTGCGTTGGACTCCATCCCGGCGATCTTCGGGCTAACGCAAAACGTTTTCATCGTCTTCACTGCCACCGCATTCTCACTGATGGGCCTGCGACAGCTATTCTTCCTGATCGACGGGCTCCTGGACCGGCTCATTTTTCTGTCCTACGGGCTTGCGGCGATCCTGGGCTTCATCGGCGTGAAGCTCATTCTGCATGCACTGCACGAGAACAACTTGCCGTTCATCAACGACGGCGAGCCCGTCAATGTGGTGGAAGTCAGCACCGGCGTCTCCCTGACGGTGATCCTGGGAGTCCTGGTGGTCACTATCCTGGCGTCCATCTTCAGTCCCAAGGGCAAGGCCAAGAACGCGGTGTCCGGCGCCAGGCGGCACGCTGTTGAGTACCTTGACCTGAACTACGAAACGGACATTGTGGAGCGGGACCGGATTTTCGCGAAGATGGTCCGCGAGGAAGACCAGATCCGGAAGCTGCCGGAGAAGTACAAGCGGCTGGTCCGCAACGAAACCGAGTTCATGGACCTCCTCCGCAGCGCCCACACAGAGCACGACAAAGCCCAGGTGCGGGCCGCGAACTCCTAATCGGCATGCGTTGTCAGTCCCTCTTGATAGATTCAAAGCGTGGCCAGGGGAAGCCTCCTCCGGCCAGGGAATCAATGGGGAGGCCCCGTGTTTCTGCTCGATCCTGCTATTGAATCGGGAACTCCGGATCTGGTGTTTTCCGCCAGCGATCTCGTGGCCGCCAACGAGTGTGAGTACCGCACGCTCCGCATCCTGGATGAGAAGCTGGGCCGCTCCCCCAAAGCCCAGTTTCCCGAGGATGAGATGCAGCGCCGGGCCGGGAAACTCGGCGACAGGCACGAGGAAAAGGTATTGGCCGGCCTCATCCAGCAGTACGGCAGCTGGGATGCCGGCCGCGGCGCCGGGGTGTACTGCATTGACCGCGGGGACAACACACGCGGGGACCTGCTGGCTAAACAGGCCGAAACCGAACTGGCGCTCCGGGCCGGGGCGGACGTCGTCTTCCAGGCTACGTTCTTCGACGGCGAATTCCTGGGCTACGCGGACTTCATCGTCAATGAGGCGGCCGGGACCGCCAACCCGGGCCGCTACGAAGTATGGGACACCAAACTTGCCCGTCATGCCAAGGTCGGAGCACTCCTGCAACTGGCCGCCTACGGGGACCAACTCATCGGCATGGGCCTGGAACCCTCGCCCCGAGTCACCCTGGTCCTGGGCGCCGTGGTTGACGGCGACTACGTCCGCAGCCACCACTCCCTGCCGGACCTGCTGCCCGTGTTCCGCGAGCGCCGCGACCGCTTCCGTGAGCTGACCGCCGCCCACCGGGAGCAGGACGCGGCCGTGCAGTGGCAGCAAGCCGGCGTCACTTACTGCGGCCGGTGCAACTACTGCGCCGAGCAGGTCCAGGCCCACCGCGACCTCCTCATGGTGGGCGGCATGACCACCGTCCGGCGCAAAAAGCTCATTGCCGAGGGCATCACCACCATCGACGCACTGGCCGGTCTCCCGCCGGGCAAGGCCTCCGGTTCAGTGGTACGGCTCCGAGACCAGGCCCGGATGCAGCTGGGCCGGGATGTACCGGACGGTTCCCGCACCTTCACCAAGGACGGCGAAGAGCACACAGTCGCCTTCAAGGTCCTGCCGGAGAACGCCTTGGCCACCATTCCGGCGCCCAGCCCGGGCGATATTTTCTTCGACTTCGAGGGTGATCCGCTGTGGCAGGATCCGGCCACCAGCCAGTGGGGCCTGGAGTACCTTTTTGGCGTGGTGGAGGCACCTGCCGGGCAGGATGGCGGCGGCGGCAGGCCTGTGTTCCGGCCCTTCTGGGCGCATTCCCGTTCCGGTGAACGGCAGGCGTTCCTGGACTTCCTGGCGTATGTGGAAGAACGCCGCGCTCGGTTTCCGGACATGCACGTCTACCACTACGCCGCGTACGAAAAATCGGCCCTCCGGAACCTGTCCGTGCGGCATCTGGCTGGCGAGGACATTGTGGACAACTGGCTCCGCGAAGGGGTGCTCGTTGACCTCTACGCCACGGCCCGGCATTCGCTCAGGATCTCCGAGCCGTCCTACTCCATCAAGAAACTCGAGCCGCTGTACATGGGAGCCAACCTTCGCTCCGGAGAGGTGAAGGACGCCGGCGCCTCCGTGGTGGCCTACGCCGCCTACTGTGCGGCCCGGGACGGCGGCGACACCGCGGAAGCCGCCCGGATCCTCGCCTCGATCTCCGACTACAACGAGTACGACTGCCTCTCCACCCTCCGTCTGCGGGACTGGTTGCTTGAACTGCGGGGCTCCGCTCCTGGCCCGCTTCGACCCGGGGTCCCTGAGGCTCCCCCTGCTCCTGAGGCTCCCCGGGTTCCCAAAGTTGCTGAAGCGCAGCCCACACCCGGTGAGCTCAGGCTTCAGGAGTACTTGGCCGGCCTCCCGGACACGAGGCCCTGGACGAACGACGAACGGGCCATCGCGATGGTGGCTGCGGCCACCGGGTACCACCGGCGCGAACGCAAGCAGTTCTGGTGGGAACACTTCGACCGCACCGAAGCCGAGATCGACCACTGGTCCGATCACCGCAACGTGTTTGTGGTGGACACGGCGGAAGTAGTCGCGGACTGGGCGATGGCCAAGCCCACCGCGCGCATGCGCACCCGCACGCTCCGGCTGACGGGAACCATGAGCGAGGGCTCCGACTTCAAGCCAGGCAGCACCTGGTGCCGGCTTTATGATTCCCCGCTCCCCGAGGGCTTGGAGGAGTCGTCCGGAACCGCCGGCCGGGGCTTCACCTTCGGCACCCTGGTGACTGCGGTGGAGGACCATCCCCGGATCCCAGGCCAGAGCAGGATCACCATCGAGGAGAAGGAAACCGGCAAAGTCCCGGCGTACCCCCACATCCCGGTGGCCCTCACCGAGGACCAGCCGCTCCGCACTGCCAGCATCGAAGCTGCCCTGGCCGAACTTGCCGAGGACGTGGGTGCCGTTGTTCCCTCCCTCCCCAGGCATCCCGGCGTCGACATCCTCCGCAAGCTCCCGCCACGGTTCCGATCACTCTCCGGCCCGGCCCCTGTCGGAGCCGGCAGCCCCGAAACCGGCAACTCCGGTGCGCCGGATTATGTCACCGCAATCACTGGCTCGCTGCTGGACCTCGATCATTCCTACCTCGCCGTGCAGGGCCCTCCCGGGACGGGCAAAACGTATGTGGGTTCCCACGTCATTGCCAGGCTGGTGCGCCAGGGCTGGAAGGTCGGTGTAGTGGGGCAGTCGCATGCGGTGGTGGAGAACATGCTGTGCACCGCCATCGAATCGGCCGGGGTGGATCCGGGCCGGGTGGCCAAGAAGGTGGTCGGCGACCATGCCGTGCCGTGGCAGCAGAAGAAGGACGACGACGTCGCGGCCCTCCTGGCCTCCCCCGGCGGTGCGCTGGTGGGCGGCACCGCCTGGGCCCTGACCGGCAAGTCGGTCCCCGCCGGATCGCTGGACCTGCTGGTGATCGACGAGGCCGGGCAGTTCTCGCTGGCCAACACCCTGGCCGTGGCCCGCGCCGCCAAGCGCCTCCTGCTCCTGGGCGATCCGCAGCAGCTGCCACAGGTCACCCAGGGCTCGCACCCGGAGCCGGTGGACGAATCGGCCCTGGGCTGGCTCGCCGCCGGTCATGCCACCCTGCCTGAAGAGCTGGGTTACTTCCTGGCCGACAGCTGGCGCATGCATCCAGATCTGTGCCGTGCCGTGTCCGTGCTCAACTACGACGGCAAGCTCGAAGCGGCGCCGGCGGCTTCGCTGCGAAGCCTGGCCGAGCTGCCGGCCGGCGTCGAAACAGTGTTCGTGGCGCATGCCGGGAACACCACGTCCTCCCTGGAAGAGGCGGCCGAAGTGGTCAGGCAGGCGCGACGGCATCTCGGGCTGAAGTGGATTCCGGGGGGCGACAAACCTGCCCGGCCGCTGGCTGCCGAGGATTTGCTGGTGGTGGCCGCGTACAACGCCCAAGTCCAGCTGATCCGGCAGGAACTGCAGCACGCGGGCCTGCCGGATGTCCGGGTGGGCACGGTGGACAAGTTCCAGGGCCAGGAGGCGCCGGTTGTTGTGGTGTCCATGGCATGTTCCGCGGTGGCTGAAGCCCCGCGGGGGGCCGAATTCCTGCTGAACCGGAACCGGATCAACGTGGCAGTTTCGCGTGGGCAATGGCGTGCGGTGATAGTCCGTTCGCCCGAGCTCACCAACTATATGCCGTCCAAACCTGGGGGACTCGAAGAGCTCGGAGCCTTCATCGGCCTCAGCCCGGGCAGCCTGCGCCCAGGCAGCCACCAACGCACCGGGAGCCACCAACCCAGGCAGCCACCAACAAGGTAAGTTCAGTGGGTGACCTCCCAGACCAACAAGATGCCTGTCGGCGCCCTGATCGTCCTCGCTGCCATCGGGTTCACTGCGATCACTACCGAGCTCCTGCCGTCAGGCCTGCTGCCCCAAATCAGCGCTGACTTCAAAGTGTCGGAGGCGACCGCCGGCTACCTCACGGCGGGCTACGCGGCCATCATCGTCGTTACCGTCATCCCGCTGTCCATGGCCCTGTCGCGGATTCCCCGGCACTTCCTGCTCATCGCCCTGATCCTGGCTTTCGCCGCGAGCAATGCGCTGGTGGCGGTGGTCCCGGACTTCGGCGCAGCCATGGGTTCGCGTGTGGTGGGCGGCATCGCCCACGGCCTGCTGTGGTCCGCGATGGCCCCTTTCGTGGCCCGGATTGTCCCCGCCCACAAGGTAGGCAAGGCCCTGGCCGTCGTGTTCAGCGGCAACAGCCTCGGCCTGGCCGTCGGTGCCCCGGTTGGCACTGCCCTTGGCAACCTCCTGGGCTGGCGATCGGCCTTCCTTGTGCTGGCCGCGTCCGGCGTACTGCTCGCCCTGCTCGCCGTGTGGCTACTTCCACCGGTTCGACGAATCCCCGATGCTCCCCGCCCGTCGCTCCGGAAAGCGATTGGCCAGCCCGGTGTGAAAACCATCGCCGTGGGGTGGCCGCTGATGCTGATGGCACACTTCGCCCTGTTCACCTACATTGCCCCGTTCCTGCGCGAGGTCCGGCTCCCCGACTTCAGCATCCCGCTCTCCATCAGCGTCCTGGGCGTTGCCGGCCTGGTGGGCATCTGGATCGCCGGTATCACCGTGGATTCAAGGCCGCGGCGCTGGCACCTCATCACGGTAGCCGGCGTGGTGGTTTCGCTTCTGCTGCTCCCCCTGGTGGGAACCGCCCTGCCCGGGCTTGCGCTGGGGGGCGTGGCGGGGGAAGACCTCGCGCTGCCGGCAACCATGCTCCTGATGCTCGTGTGGGGCACCGGCATCGGCGCCATGGGAATCTATAATCAGTCCGCCATCCTCCGGGCCGGCGGTGAATACCGGGACGCGGCCAACGGCCTGACCGTCCTGACCATCCAGGTGGGCATCACCATCGGAGCGATGTTCGGCGCCGCTGCCTTAACGTTGGCCGGCCCCGGCCTGATCCCGGTGGCGGCCGCCATTCCTGCCATCATCTCGTTTGTGCTCATCCTGACCGGCCGGCGGCACGCCTACCCTCCCGGCCATAGGGAGCGCCTCAGCGGGCCCTGAAATCCCGGAAGGACCCGTCGGCGTCCGAGATCGTTTCTTCCACCCGCTCCACGCGCCCGGGTGCGTTCTCCGACCTCAGCCAGTCCAGCAGTTGCTGCACCTGCTCCTCCTGCCCTTCGGCAACCACCGATACTGAACCGTCGTCGAGGTTCTTCACCACGCCCCGGAGCGCAAGCTCGTCGGCCTTGCCCATAGTCCAGAAACGGAATCCGACCCCCTGGACCACGCCAAAGACGCGGGCAGAGAGCCGGATATCGCCCCGCTGGGGGCTTCCAGTGGTCATGGCATTCAGGCCTGCTTGACCAGCGCTGCTTCGACGTTGATCTTGACCTTGTCACTGACCAGCAGACCGCCCGCTTCCAGCGCGGCGTTCCAGGTCAGGCCGAATTCCTTGCGGCTGATGTCGGTCTCTGCGGAGAAGCCCGCGCGGGTGGCTCCGAACGGGTCAACAGCAACCCCGGTGAATTCGACTTCGAGTTCCACCGGCTTGGTGACGCCGCGAATGGTGAGATCGCCGGTAAGCGTGTAATCCTCGCCGTCGCCTTCCACCGAGGTGGCACGGAACGTCATCTCCGGGAATTGCTCCACGTCAAAGAAATCCGGGCCCTTGACGTGCCCGTCGCGGTTGGCGTCGCCGGATTCGAAGCTGGCGGTTTTGACTGTGGCGTGCAGTGAAGCATCGGCCAGGGACTCGCCAACACGGGCTTCCGCCGAAGCGTCCGTGAAGCGGCCGCGGACCTTGCTGATGCCTGCGTGGCGGACCGTGAAGCCGATCTCGCTGTGGGACATGTCGAGGGTCCAAACGCCTGGTGTCAGGCCTGAGGGAAGGGTCACTTTTGCATCTCCTTGTGTTCGGAAACAGGTGTGGGAACCAGCCATGTACGGCCGGTTCCCACACTGCTTCACTGAGGACCGTTTGTCCAGAGAATGCTTTGCCCGGATAACCGCGGGCAGCAGGTGCAGCTATCAGCTGTTAATGGTGATGTCCCGCGTGCGGTGGTTGTAGCGGATGGTGACAGTGCCGCCGTCGTGGTGCAGCTCGTGGTTGGGACCATCGAACGTACCGAACGCGCCGTAGTTTTCGGTCCACGACCGGTTCAGCGCAATCTTGAAGGTGTAGTAGCCGGCGGGCAGTTCGGTGCTCTTCGTCCACAGCTGCGAGCTGAAGTCGAAGTCCATCTGCGACTCGTCATACTGCGGCGCCCAGTTCTCCGGGGCGCCCAGGAGGGTGTTGAAGTCGCCTGCCACGGCCACGGCTTCGGGCTGCGGGAAGGTTTCCTCATCCGGGCCTTCCAGCGGCTCCGACGCAACGTCCTGAGTCTTGGACTTTGTGGCGGGCGCCTTGCGCGAGCGGACGGCCTTGACCACGGGCTCCACGGCTTCCTCGATCAGCTTCGCGGCCTTGCCCACAGCCTCGGCAGCCTTCTTGGCCGGGGCCTTCTTGGCGGGCGTCTTCTTGGCAGGTGCCTCAGCGGCCGCTGTCTTCGCACCGGCGGTCCTGCTGGCGGCCGCCACCTTGGCGGGTGCCTTCTGAACCGCGGGAGCGGCAGGAACCGGGGTATCGGCCGGAACGGGAGTGCCGGCGTCGAGCGCTGCAGCAAAGGTATCCGCATCGGCGAACGCCACGGTGGCACGCATGCCGTCCTCGGTGATGGTCCAGCCGGAACGGCCCTTGACCAGCCAGCCAGCCTTGACCAGCTTGGCAGTGGCCGAGGTGAGGGTCTTGTGGCCTCGGGGAATGCCGCCGCTGAGCAGCGTCGCCTCGTGATCGGTGAACGGCACGCGGGCGGTGGCTTCCGCCAGGACTTCACCGGCGTTGCGCGCCTCGCCGGTCCACGTGCCCTCTGTCAGGACATCCAAAACGGTCTTGAGTCGAAGGTTGGTGTTTTCTGCGGTGGACGTGGCCATGATTCCCCTTAGTGAAGCGATCTGTCTCTAGGCATCTTGCCAAGACCGTATTAAATCGCACGACTTGAAATGGTTAACTCTGCGTGTCGTGACCGACTATGACGTCGATTACAGCGGAACTGAGGTATGAGTCTCGGCTAGTGGGCTGTTTTCTCAACCCGGGAGCGCTTTTGGGGACCGCCGGTCGTTCCCCCACACGCACGAGTCCCAGTTTACCGACGCCTTTGGGCCGGAGCTAACCGCCGTTCAGCTCGTCAAGAAGCTCAGCTTTCCTTTCTTCGGAAGCAAACGACGAATGGATGGAATTGGCAGCGAGCCGGGAGCGGTCAAAGTCAGACAGCTCAAACACTGCCTGCAGCTGTGCGAAGTTATCGTCCACGTAGCCGCCGAAGTAGGCAGGATCGTCCGAATTCACCGAAACGTTGAGCCCCGCGGCAAGCATCGCCGGCAACGGATGGTCAGCCAGGGTGTCCACGGCCCGGAGCCGGACATTGGACAGGGGGCAGACCGTCAACGGAATCCGCTCGTCCACGAGGCGCTCCACCAGGTCCTGATCCTCCATGCAACGGATGCCGTGGTCAATCCGCTCCACGCCCAGGATGTCCAGCGCTTCGATGATGTACGACGCCGGTCCCTCCTCGCCCGCGTGGGCGGTCAGCCGCAGGCCCGCTTCGCGGGCCTTGGCAAAGAGCCGCTCGAATTTGGCCGGCGGGTTGCCCACCTCGGCCGAGTCCAGGCCGATGGCCGCGATGGGGGCGTTCATGGCCAACAGTCCGTCCAGGACCTCAAGCGCCGATTCCTCGGAAAGGTCGCGCAGGAACGCAGCAATAAGCAGGGTGGAAATTCCGAAGTCCTCCACAGACGTGGCCAGGGCCGAGGCCACACCATTAACGCAGGTTTCCAGGCTGACGCCTCGGGAGATGTGGGCCTGCGGGTCTATCATGATCTCCGCATGCCGTACCCCGGCAGCGGCCGCCCGGGCCAGGTAGGCGCGGGTCATGTCGGCAAAGTCCTGCTCAGTCTGCAGCACCGCCATGTTGGCGTAGTACAGGTTCAGGAAGGACTGCAGGTCGCTGAATTCATACAGCGCCTGCAGCTCCTCAAGGCCCGAATACGGAAGCGTGAGGCCGTTGCGGGCGGCAAGCTCAAAGATCAGCTCGGGCTGCAGCGTGCCCTCAATGTGCAGGTGCAGTTCCGCGAGGGGCAGAAGCTGGGGCGCTACTTCTGCCTCGGGCAGCTCCGTTTCCGGCAGCGGGTCGGTGGCTGTGTCCGGGTAATTGTCCATCGGCTCAGGATATCGCCCGCCGGCCGGTGCACGGCTAGAGTCGAACCAATGCGGAACCATCAGCAAGCTGACGATCGAACCTCTCCCACTTCCGGCCACCTCTCGGACGGCTTTGTCCGGGTCAGGGGAGCCCGCGAGAACAACCTGCGGAACGTGGACGTGGACGTGCCCCGCGACTCCATTGTCGCCTTCACCGGGGTCTCCGGCTCAGGAAAGTCGTCGCTGGCGTTCGGCACCATCTACGCCGAAGCCCAGCGCCGGTATTTCGAATCCGTGGCGCCGTACGCACGCCGCCTCATCCAGCAGGGCCACAATCCCAAGGTGGAGATGATCTCCGGGCTGCCGCCCGCCGTCGCGCTTCAACAGCGCCGCGGCGCACCGAGCAGCCGTTCCACCGTTGGCACGGTGACCACGCTGTCCAATTCGCTCCGCATGCTGTTCTCCAGGGCGGGATCCTACCCGTCCGGCGCCGCCCCGCTCGACTCCGACGCCTTCTCACCGAACACTGCTGCGGGCGCCTGCCCGGAATGCCACGGGCTGGGAGTGGCCCACACAGTCAGCGAGAATTCCCTGGTCCCGGACACCGGGCTGACCATCCGGGAGGGTGCCATCGCCGCTTGGCCGGGTGCCTGGCAGGGCAAGAACCTCCGCGACATCCTCAGCCACCTCGGCTACGACGTGGACGTCCCCTGGCGGAAGCTGCCAAAGAAGCACCGCGACTGGATCCTGTTCACGGAGGACCAGCCCGTGGTCGAAGTCACGCCCGAACGGGACCGCGTGGCCAAGCCGTATAAAGGCCGCTTCTGGAGCGCCAAAAGCTACGTCCTGCACACCCTGGCGGACTCCCAGAGTGCCGCCATGCGCGAGCGTGTCCTGGCCTTCATGGAATCCGGGCCCTGCCCCCGCTGCGGGGGAACCGGGCTCCGGCCCGAAGCCCTTGCGGTTTCCTTTGCCGGCCGCAATATCGCCGAACTCAACGCCGCCCCCATGGTGGAACTTGCCGAGATCATCCGCCCCACTGCGGGCCTCAAGGACGCCGGCACCGCCTCCCGCCGGCAGTCCTCCGGGGAGGAGAACGAGGTGGCCGTCGCCATCACCGCTGACCTCCTGCACCGCATCACGGTGCTGCTGGACCTGGGTCTCGGTTATCTCTCGCTGGGCCGCGCCACCCCCACCCTCTCCCCCGGCGAAATGCAACGGCTGAGGATCGCCACCCAACTCAGGTCCGGGCTCTTCGGTGTTATCTACGTACTGGACGAACCCTCCGCAGGCCTTCACCCGGCCGACGCCGAGCCGCTCCTGGCCGTCCTTGACCAGCTCAAGGAGTCAGGCAACTCCGTCTTCGTGGTGGAACACAACATGGATGTGGTGCGCCGCGCCGACTGGCTGGTGGACGTTGGGCCCCGTGCCGGGGAAGGCGGCGGCGAGGTGCTCTACAGCGGGCCCGTGGCTGGCCTCGCTGCCGTTCCGGAGTCGGTCACCCGCCCGTTCCTGTTCGACGGCGGTGGCGAGTCCGGTGGCGAACCCTCCGGCGGCGATGTTTCAACCAAGGGCGCCCGCGAACCCGACGGATGGCTGGAACTCAGCGGGATCAGCCAGCATAACCTCAAGGAACTGGACGCCCGGTTCCCGGTGGGTGTGCTCACGGCAGTCACGGGCGTGTCCGGCTCGGGCAAGTCGACCTTGGTGAGCCGTGTCCTCGCCGACGTCGTGGGATCGGGCCTGAGGAACCTGCCCGCGGCTGAGCAGGCCAAACCGGACGCGGCCCAACCGGACGACACGGATCCCGCCGGACCGCTGACCGTGGGGACGGTCCGGGGCGCGGACCGCTTCGACAGGCTGGTGGCCGTGGACCAGAAGCCGATCGGACGGACACCACGGTCCAACCTGGCCACCTACACCGGGCTGTTTGACGCTGTGCGCAAGGAGTTCGCCGCCACTGACCAGGCCCGGGCACGCAGATTCGGTGCCGGGCGTTTCTCCTTCAACGTGGCCGGCGGCCGCTGCGAGACCTGCCAGGGCGAGGGCTTCGTCGCGGTGGAACTGCTGTTCCTCCCCGGCAGCTACGGTCCGTGCCCTGAGTGCAACGGTTCACGCTACAACCCGGAGACCCTTGAGGTGACGCACCGCGGCAAGAACGTGGCGGAGGTCCTGCGCCTTACCGTGGACGCCGCTGCCGGTTTCCTGGCCGACATTCCCGCCGCCGCCCGCAGCCTGAAGAGTCTGCGCGATGTGGGCCTGGGCTACCTGCGGCTGGGCCAGCCTGCCACCGAACTGTCCGGCGGCGAAGCCCAGCGCATCAAGCTCGCCACCGAACTCCAACGCGCCCGTCGCGGGCACACGCTTTACCTTTTGGACGAGCCGACCACCGGGCTGCATCCGGCCGACGTACAACTGCTTATGGCACAACTCCATGGCCTGGTGGACGCCGGCAACACCGTGGTGCTGGTGGAACACGACATGGACGTGGCGGCTGGCGCCGACTGGGTCATCGACCTTGGCCCCTCGGGTGGCGACGCCGGCGGACGCATCGTCGCTGCCGGGACAGCCGCCGCCGTCGCCCGTTCCTCCCAGAGCCGGACCGCGCCGTACTTGGCTGCAGCGCTCCACCAGCAAGCCACCAGCTGAACACCAGAAATCATCTCGGTTTGATAACGGCGGCGGGATGTCCTAGCGTGAAGGGCAAGCCCGCCAAAGCGGGCGGAATGAATGCCCGGTGCTGCCTCCACCAGAACTGCCCGGCCGGCAGACACCGAAAATTGACCTCTATTTGTCAGGGGCGGGCAGTGGCGCGATAACCTCCGGGGACGGACCGAGCGCTGGTGGCCTTCAGGAGCATCACATGAAAGACACCACCATCCGTACTGCCGCACGCCGCGGACTGACCGTTGCCGCCATCTCAGCGGCCGGAGTCGCGCTCTCGGCCACAGGGGCCAACGCGGCCACCACAACGTCCACCTGGGACGCACTGGCTCAGTGCGAAAGCGGGGGCAACTGGGCCACAAACACCGGCAACGGTTACTCGGGCGGCCTTCAATTCAGCCAAAGCACCTGGGCAGCCCATGGCGGCACCGGTTCCGCGGCGACCGCCAGCCGCGAACAGCAGATCGCCGTGGCCGAGCAGGTCCAGGCCTCACAAGGCTGGGGAGCCTGGCCTGCCTGCGCGGCCAAGCTTGGCCTGAGCGGCGGGGGCGGCGCGACCGCACCGCAGAGCGTGCCGGTTCAGAGCGTCCCGGTCACCCAAGCGCCCGTCACCCGGGCGCCCGTAGCCCAGGCACCGGTGGCCGCTCCGCAGCACGCTGCCGCGCCGGCACTGAGCGGGGAGACCTACACTCTGGAAGCGGGCGATACCCTCAGCACCGTGGCCCAGAAACTCGGTATTCAGGGCGGCTGGGAGAAGCTGGCGGACGCCAACCTTGCCACCATCGCGGACCCGAACCTCGTGTTCGCCGGGCAGGTCATCCAGCTCCCCGCCTAGCGTTTCCTGCTTCCGGGGACCCCTTTCCCCTCTCCCCGGGAACGGCAAAGCAGTAAAAACAACGACGCCGGAGATCCCCACCCAGGGGATTTCCGGCGTCGTTCTTTGTTCAGTTTTTTCGCTGTTGCGCAGGAGCTAAGCGGCGAACGGGATTTCCCGGACGATTCGCACTTTCCAGGCGCTGGCGTCGCTGGTATCCAGCAACGCCACCGTGCCGTGGGCTACGTTCAGTGCCACGCGCTTGGCAGCAAGCAGTTCGAGGTAGAGGTGCTCGTTCATGCGGCTGGGTGTGTCGATCATGTACTTCACGGCGTCCCGGACCTTGCGGTAGTTCGCGCTCTTCTCGCGGTGCAGGTGAAGTTCCAGCAGCTGGCGCTGGCGAACTTTAGGTTCGTGCTTGTTGAGCAAGGACACGGCCAAATGGACGCCGACCACGAGGGTGAGGGACACGGCGTAGATCCACATGCCGCTCGTCAGCAGAAACAAGGGCAAATTGCCGATGGCTACCAGCGCAATCACAATCCGCAGCGCGACGATCCGGCGAAGAGTCAGGGCCACGGACGCCATGACGGTGCGGAAGCGGTGCTGCTCTTTCTTTGCTTCGGCAGGGTCGAGGGTAAATTCGTCAAGGACGAGGATGCCCTTGGCCTCCGGGCTCAGCATTTGCCCGAACTTGGGCTTGAAATGCGACGATGGGCCGGCGGTCGTTTCAGGTGAAATTGTCATGGGAGGCTTCCGGAGTGGTGGGGCGTTTCGGTGATCTTAGTGGGTAAAGGCCCCCCATGTATGCATCAGTCCACTATGTGAACACCGAGGGCGCGCCGCCGGGGCGCTCAGTGTGGCGGGGGGCACTGCAATTGGCACATCCGCCGCGTACCGTCAGACTGAAAGGATGCAAACCTTCCTTCCGTATCCCGATTTCCGGCAGAGCGCCGCAGCCCTTGACACCGCCAGGCTCGGCAAACAGCGTGTCGAGGCGCTGCAGACCCTCCGGGCTCTGGTGATCCCCGAATACGGCTGGCAGACCCACCCCGCAGTCCGCATGTGGATGGGCCACGTGCCGGCATTGACCATGTACGGCCTGGCGATGGTGGACGAATGGACCGCGCGCGGCCATGCAGACAACACGCGTGCCAACATCACCGAGTTTGCACCCCAGGCAGCCCACCCGGATTACGCCGCCAAGATCCCCATGCCGGAGTGGCTCGGGAATCCTGACTTCCACCTCAGCCACCGTGCGAAGCTGGTGCACAAGGAACCGAAGTTCTACAAGGCCGTGTTCCCCGACGCGGATGTGGACGTGGACTACGTCTGGCCCGAGCCCCGGCACGAGTTCCTTCCCGCGGATCCCGAGGATGACTTTCTTTGGATCCTCCGTGACCCGCACCCCGCCGTTGATCCGGAGCAGCTGAATACCGTGGCGCTGCCTCCGGTCCGGCGCGCCAACGCTCCCGCCGCAGTTTCGGCGGACGGCTACTCGCCCGTCTACATTGATGACGGCTCGCGGCGCCCCTCCAAGCAGCCGCGCAAACTGCCGCCCAAGCTGGTCAAGAAGCCCACAAAGAAGCGCCAGGCGCAGGAGGCTGCGTTCGCCACGCTGCCCGGCAAAACCACCGTTGCGGTGTCCTTCGAGGACGGCCGCAGGTTCGCCGTGGGACAGGTTCTGGGCCGGCCCATCACGCTCGACGACGGCCGCTTCGGCCGCAACTTCAGCGTCAGCGAAGTCATCGACCGGTCCGCGTTCGATTACCCGGCACTGCTGCAGGATCCGCGCGTGTTCTTCCCGGTTCCCACTCCTTCAGTTCTCGCCGGCTGAACGCATGACCATCCTCCTGGCCGGTTGCGGCGACCTGGGCACCGAAGCGGGGCTGCGGTTTGCCGCCGCAGGGCACCGCGTGGTGGGCTGGCGCCGCTCGCCCGAAAAGCTGCCCGCGGAAATCGAAGGTGTGGCGGCTGACCTGCGCGGCTCCGACCTGCCGGTTATCCCGGCGGACACCACCGCCGTCGTCGTCGCAGTTGCGGCCGACTCCCCCACGGAAACGGCCTACCGGGCAACGTACGTGGACGGGTTGGCGCAGGTCCTCGACGCCCTGGAGCGCGACCGCGTCACTCCCCGGCGCATGGTCTTTGTGTCCTCCACCGCGGTTTACGGGGACGCTGCCGGTGGCTGGGTTGATGAAAGTACGACGGCGGCGGCTGGGGGATTTTCCGGGCGCGTCCTCCGCGAGGCGGAGGAACTCCTGCTCTCGCGGCTGCGCGGCACCGGTTCTGAAGCTGTTGTGCTGCGGCTCGGCGGAATCTATGGTCCGGGGCGGACCCGCTTGATAGACCAGGTCCGCAGCGGCGCCGCCGTCATTCCCGACGAGCCGCGGTTCACCAACCGAATCCACCGGGACGACGCTGCTGCGGCGATTGTGCATTTGGCTTCGATGGCTGCCGGCCCGGCGCCGGTGTATGTTGGCGTGGATAACGATCCCGCGGAGCTTGGGGACGTCCTGCGTTTCCTGGCAGCCGAAATGGGTTATCCGGAGCCGCCGATCGGCCCGGCCGGCGAGGCCCGCGGCGGGAACAAACGCTGCAGCAACGTGCTGCTCCGGGCCTCCGGACTCGAGTTGGCCTACCCGACGTTCCGGGAAGGATACCGCGCGGTCCTGGCCGGAACTGGAGTCCGGCACCCGTAGGCTGCTGTCGTTAGGCGCCTCTTTCTTCCAAGGGGTGGCAGTCACGCTACACACGAGGAGCAGGGTGGATTTCCAGCAGATCATCGAGGCCGTGGGTAAATACATGGACTTGGCCGGGGTGTCCGTGATGGTGATCGGCGCTGTGGTGTCCATTCCGATGGCCCTGCGCGGTTATCAGCCGCGAAAACTGCCGGCCGGGGCCGAGAAGCTGACGGTCTATCGCGCTTATCGGCAACTGCTGGGGAGGTCCATCCTGTTGGGCCTGGAGCTTCTGGTGGCAGCGGACATCATCCGGACGGTAGCCGTGACGCCCACCTTCGAGAGCGTCGGGGTGTTGGCCATCATCGTCCTCATCCGCACTTTCCTAAGCTTCTCGCTGGAGCTGGAAATCACAGGACGATGGCCATGGCAGAAAGCACCCGCCGGCACGGCGCGAACGGACGCTTAAGCCCCCACCAGCGCAAGCGCAGCAAGGACAGCAGAAGTAATGATTTCCCAAGCGAAGAAGCTGGATCCTTGGCCGGACGCGCCCCAACTGCCGGGGCCCATCATCATGGACCAGCGTTGGACTGATGCCCTGTTCCTGCACTGGCGTTTGCGTGAAGCCGAGGCAGCACCCTTCATGCCGCCCGGGGTGGTACCTGACGTTTTCGACGGCTCGTCGTGGGTGGGCCTGATAGGTTTTCGCATGCAGAAGGCCGGGCTCGGCAGCGGTCCCGCGGTACCCTTCTTCGGAGACTTCAACGAGATCAATGTCCGTCTCTACTCCCGGGAACCGGACGGTACCCGCGGCGTGGTGTTCCTGAGCCTGGACGCCAACCGGCTGGCTGTGGTCCTGGCGGCCCGGGCGGCGGGAATCCCCTACGTCTGGTCCCGCGCGGGCTTCCATCGCTCGCAGATGGACAACTCCATCGGCTTCACCGTCCGCCGGTTCAGGGACGGGGCGCGGAGCGACTTCGGGGCCGTACCCGATTTGGACAATGTCGCTGCCGATCCGCTGTCCATTTACCTGACAGCGAGGTTCGGCCTCCACACCACGCTCGGGCGCCGCACGCTGTACGTTCCCAACACCCATGCGGCGTGGCCCCTTCACCGGGCCGAGGTGACAAGAGTCAACGACGGACTGATCAGCGCCGCCGGAATCAACGTGTCCGGTCCCCCTGACTCTGTCCTCTTCTCCCCCGGAGTTCGGACCCAGTTCGGGCGCCCCCGCGTGCTGCTTCCTTAGCGGCTTTGGCTGGACCCGTTCCTACCGGTGCTAGAACTCGCCCAAACCGCCCGCAAAGGTCAGGTTATTTGCCGAGGCCGGCCTTGCGAAGCGCCTCAGCCATGGCTGTATCGGCAGGAGCCGGCATGCCGGCCTGAGGCCGATTATCGGGACGTTTGCCGGACGATCCCCGTCCCGGTTCAGCATTTTGGCTGCGGGGGCGGGGCCCGCCCGAGGCGCCGGGCCGTCGCGCGCCGCTGGAGCCGCTGTCCCGGTCGCCTGTGTTCCGCCCGCCCCGCTGGCCGTCGTTTCCAGGCGGGTTGCCGCCGGAGGGCGGCAGTTCGTCGTCGAGCCTCAACGTCAGGGAAATCCGCTTCCGCTCCGGATCAGCTTCCAGCACTTTCACGCGCACAACCTGCCCCGACTTGACCACTTCACGCGGGTCGGAGATGAAGCGGTTGGCCAGCGCCGATACGTGTATCAGGCCGTCCTGGTGCACCCCCACGTCAACGAACGCGCCGAATGCAGCAACATTGGTCACCGTCCCCTCGAGCACCATGCCGGGCCTGAGGTCGGAGATTTTTTCGATGCCCTCGGAGAACGTCGCCGCGGCAAAGGCGGGCCGCGGGTCGCGTCCGGGCTTGTCCAGCTCGGCCAGGATGTCCTGGACAGTGGGAAGGCCAAACGTTCCGTCCACGAACGCCTGCGGGTCCAGGGACGACGCCGGCGCAGAGCCGGCCGCAACCAGGATTTTCCGGGCTACCGCGTACGCCTCGGGATGCACACTCGAAGCGTCCAGCGGCTCCGCGCCCCCGGTGATCCGCAGGAAGCCGGCGCACTGCTCAAAGGCTTTCGCCCCCAGCCGGGGAACTTTCTTGAGTTCGCTGCGCTTGGCGAACGGTCCGTGTTCGTTCCGGTAGGCCACAATGTTTTCGCTCAACAGAGGCCCGACGCCGGCCACACGGCTCAGGAGCGCGGGCGACGCAGTGTTCACGTCCACGCCCACCGCGTTCACACAGTCTTCCACCACAGCGTCCAGGCTGCGGTCCAGCTTCGATGCCGTGACATCGTGCTGGTACTGCCCGACGCCGATGGATTTGGGATCAATCTTCACCAGTTCGGCCAGCGGGTCCTGCAAGCGCCGTGCGATGGACACCGCGCCGCGCAGGGAAACATCCATACCGGGTAGCTCCGCGGCGGCAAGGGCCGACGCCGAATACACCGAGGCGCCCGCCTCCGAAACCACCAGTTTCTGTGGTTTCTTCTCGGCCGCGGGCAGCAGCTTGATCAGTTCCGCGGCGAGCTTGTCGGTCTCGCGCGACGCCGTGCCGTTGCCAATGGCCACCAGCTCAACCTCATGCTTTCGGGCTAGCCCCACCAGCGTGGCCAGCGCTTCGTCCCACTTCCGGGCAGGTGCGTGCGGGTACACGGTGTCCGTGGCCACGACTTTGCCGGTGCCGTCCACAACGGCCACCTTCACACCTGTCCGCAGGCCCGGGTCAAGGCCCAGCGTGGCGCGGTTGCCTGCGGGCGCGGCCAGCAGGACGTCGCGCAGGTTGGCGGCAAACACCCGAACCGCTTCGTCCTCGGCGGCGGTGAACATGCGGCCGCGAAGGTCGGAGGTCAGCCTGGCGAGCACCCGCGAGCGCCAGGCAATCTCCGCGGTCTGCATCAGCCATGCGTCAGCGGGCCGGCCGCGGTCCGCCAATCCGAGACACCTGGCCACCGCAGTCTCATAGCGTGCGCGGGCGGCGGCGAGGGCGTCGTCGTTATCCGGATCAGCTTCGGCGAGATCCAGCTCCAGGACGCCGTCCTTCTCGCCACGGAGCAGGGCGAGGACGCGATGCGAGGGCATTCCCGACGGAACCTGGCTGAACGCAAAGTAGTCGGCAAACTTCTGCCCTTCGGACTCCTTGCCCTTCTTCACGCGCGACACCATCCGCCCCTGGTTCCAAAGCCGCTCACGCAGGTTCGCGGCAAGGTCCGGATCCTGGGCCGCCCGCTCCACCAGGATGGACCGCGCACCGGCGAGCGCGGCTGGGGCGTCGCCGATGGAGTGCTCAGCGTTCAGATATTTGGCCGCCTCGCGTTCGGGGTCGAGGTCGGGCCGCTTCAGGAGTGCGTCGGCGAGCGGCTCAAGGCCGGCTTCGCGGGCGATCTGCGCCTTGGTGCGCCGCTTGGACTTGAACGGAAGGTAGATGTCCTCCAGCCGGGACTTGGTGTCCGCTGCCAGGATCGCCGTCTGCAGCTGGGCGGTCAGCTGGCCCTGCCCGGCGATCGCCTCCAGGACAGTACGACGGCGGTCCTCGAGTTCGCGGAGGTAACGCAGCCGTTCGTCGAGCTCGCGGAGCTGGGTGTCGTCGAGCGTCCCGGTGGCTTCCTTGCGGTACCGGGCGATGAACGGGACGGTGGACCCGCCGTCGAGCAGTTCCACGGCGGCTGTCACCTGCCAGGTCTTCACGCCGAGCTCGGCAGCGATCTGGGCGTGGATGGCACTGTCCGAGGTAACGGCGGACGGGGGCGCGGACGGGGCATGCGGAAGTTGGGTGGTCACCAGAACATTTTGCCTTACGGGGCCTGACCGCCTCCATCTGGGTCCGAGGGACGCGGCTAGCCGGGTATTCCGCTGCGGGCCGCGAAGTGCTGTAGTGGATATGCAGTCACAGGGATTTACTCTCGAGGAAGAGGCCACCATGCGGGAACTGCTCATCGTCTTTCAGGATGGATTCGACGAGGCCAACATCACCGTCATGGTCAACGGCAAGGAAGTCCGTCGCGATATTGGTGTCTCAACCAACCCGCTCATCGGAGAAGCATTCGAGGCGTCCGTGGAACTGCCGGCCAAAGGTGCGCAGGTCGGCGTGGAGGTCACCAACCGGGGCCTGAAGGCCATAGCCAAGGTCAGCGGGAAGCCCAAAAGCCTGCTCGTATCCATCCAGGACGACAAGCTCGTCATGCGTGAAGGGACCGGCCGGGAAGCCTTCTTGTAGGCCTCTGGCAGTAGTCCATTCGTTGGAGTATTGTGGCGGTACCGCTCCTTTTGCAGGCCGAAGCGGGTCGTCTTCTGATAAAGGAGCCCAAGGCCGTCGGATGGCTTTCGGCTCAAGCTGCCGGGACAGCACACCGAGCAGCCAACGACGGCGGCACCCAAAGCCGGGTGCCGCCGTCGTCGTTAAATCGGGGGTGGTGACCACCCGCGGGCCCTTAGGCCGAGTGCACGGGGTAATCCGTGTAGCCCGCTGAGCTGTCCGCGTAGAACGTGGACGGGTCCGGCTCGTTCAATGGAAGGTTTTCCTTCCAACGCCGCGCGAGGTCCGGGTTGGCGATGGCGGGGCGCCCCACCACCACGGCGTCAGCGTGGCCGTTTGCCACCAGGCCGGCCGCTTCCTCCCGGGTGGTCATGGTGCCGAAGCCGGAGTTCACCAGGAATGTGCCGTTGAAACGCGCCCGGAGGTCCTGCACCAACTCGCTGGTGGGGTCCTGATGGAGGACGCTGAGGTAGGCGAGATTCAGCGGCGCAATGCTGTCCACCAGAACCTCGTAGGTAGCGCGGACATCGGCGGCGTCAGTTTCAATGGCGCCCTGGACGTTGTGCTCGGGTGAGATGCGGATGCCGACTCGCTGGGCCCCCACGGCCGCCGCCACCGCGTTGACCGTCTCGATCACGAAGCGGGCACGGTTTTCCGGTGACCCCCCGTAACTGTCCGTGCGGATGTTGGAGCTGGGTGCGAGGAATTCGTGGAGGAGGTAGCCGTTGGCTGAGTGCAGTTCCACGCCGTCGAAGCCCGCGTCTATGGCGTTGCGGGAGGCCGTCACGATTTCCTGCATCACCACGGACAGTTCGTCACCGGTCAGGGCATGCGGTACCGGGAATGGCTTCTTGCCGGACGGGGTGCGGACCTCGCCGTCGATTGCCACGGCGCTGGGCGCCACAATGGTGTGGCCGCCGGTGATGTCCTCGTGGGACACCCGTCCGCCGTGCATCACCTGGGCGAACATCCGGCCGCCTTCGGCATGAACGGCGTCGGTGACCTTTCTCCAGCCGGCAATCTGCGCCTCGGTGACCAGGCCGGGCTGCCCCATGTAGGAGCGTCCGGCCGGGCTCGGAAATGTGCCTTCACTGATGATGAGGCCGAGGGAGGCGCGCTGACGGTAATGCTCCACGAGCAACGCTCCCGGGATACCCTCCTGGCCCGCGCGAAGGCGGGTCAGGGGCGCCATCACCAGGCGGTTGGAGAGTTCGTGCTCACCAAGGGTCAACGGGGAAAACAGCACAGGCAGTTCCTTTCGCAGGTAATTAGTTCTGCTTTGGCCAACTGGTTAGCGTCTGCATCTATTCCGGTCGAGAGGGCCGTCACACGTAGCTGTGGGAGGGGTTACTGCGCTGACGGCACGCCGGGACAGCCCTGCCCCTGCGGGTTCACGTTGCAGTCATCGGCGTAGTTCCGCGTGATGGAGCGCCAGACACTGATGGTTTGCGGCGGTGCGCTGAACTGGCCCTGGCCCGGGATGGGTAGCGGCGGTCCGTCATTGACGGCGTAGGTGCCTTGAAATGACGTGGTGAGGACCACCTGGAAGTCGCCTGTTTGCGCATACGCGTGGCTGGTCCGGGTCTTCTCGCCCCAGCGCTCCTGCGGCAACGGACCGCCCATCGAAGGCTGAGGGCCGAACACGGTCCCGTCGCCGTAGTTCCAGGTGTATTGGACCGGCGTAGCCACAACGTGCACTTTCTGCCCGAACATCGTCACGTCGAACTGCTGTTCAGCCGCGTTTGCGTAAAAGTTGGTTTCGGCGCCACGGAGGGTGTGCGGACTCGGCTGCGCGACGACAGTGCCGGCGTTGATCGGCAGGCTCTCGAACTGCCGCTGGATGGCCGCCGCTATTCGCGGCAGGAGGTCTTCGGGCTGGGCGTCGTAGAGACAGGTGGGGCCGGAATGGATAGCCCACACCGCGCCCGGGACGCCTCGGGGCATGGAGTACCAGATGACCGGGATACCCACTTCGCCGTCCGCGCGGTCCGGGCACTCGATCTGCGCCCGCAGGCAGACTGAGTCGAAGTCACCCCCGCCAAGGTGGCACTGCAGCTCGTACTTGTAGTTGTTCGGGTCGGACGGCGCCTGTCCCGCGTGGCCAGGCCTGATCTCACCAGTGGTTCTGTCCACGACCCAATTGTCCGCACCCACAGCAAGCCCTTTGTCTTCATAGCCAATGATGATAGGCGGCTCATCAGCGCTCGAATTTGTGGGAGTAATAGCAATAAGGAGAAACGACATGCAGAGGGCCGCTAGGCCACCGCTCTTGATCTCCATGGTTACCTGATTAGGCCCAAGTCAGAGATCATCCATCCCGATGCACCGAAAGTCGCGTCCGCCCGGCTTCCTGTATTCGTCGCCCTAGTCGGATCTTGGTAGAGACTCCCGTCCGGCTTTCTGATTTCAACTGCCTGTTGAACAACCTGCACTGTGGCGTATGCAGTCTTACCCTTTACGACTTCCGCAGATACCGCGGGCGTTTCGATTTTTCCTCCCGATATCCAGCGACCATCGCTCCATGCGGCCGACACACCATCTTTCAGCCCCGCACAAAAGACACAACTCGGTCCGCTTAGCTGTCCCAACTTTTCGGTGTCACCGGTTTCGTAGGCGTAGCTCAGGGTCGCGTACCAGTACCGCGCGAACGCCTCCAGCCCCTCCTTCGTCTCCGTCTTCGCGACTTCCGGAAGTACCGGCACCGGCACATTCTGGGCGCGGCCGCTGGCGGATGCGGGCACGTAGGCGGGAGTGGGAGTCGGGGTTGGCGTGGGTGTGGCGCTCGGCGTCTGCGAAGCCGCGGGCGATGCGGTGTCCGTTCCGCCAGGGCCGCCACCGGAGTTACAGCCGGACAGGGCCAAAGCCACTGCCGCAAAGGTCGCGATAGTGGCGGCACGCAGATGCCGGACGGTGAAGAAATTGTGCGATGTCATGGGCAGCTAATCCCCCGATAGTTTTCAAGACGCCTCGCTCCGAACAATGATCTAAGGGTAGCCCAGGACACATCAGAGCGATCAAAGTTATCCACAGGCCCCAAGCAACGGTTCTACCACCGCCATGGACCAATCAAGAAGTCACAGCGGAGGGTGGGGTGCTGGGTGGGCTCCGCATCGAACGGGACAGTCAGTCGCACGAGAGGCCAACAAACAGTTGCACCCGCAGTTGTAGCCCCTCGACAAAAACCGCCGCAGAACGCCGAACTAGCGTCGAGTCAGACCACGGAACTTCCATGAGGGACGGATCAATGACGCTTACCGCAAGACCCAAAACCAACAGGCCCCGGATTCTTGAAACAGCAAGAAAACAGGTTCTTGAAGACGGCGTCGGCCTGACGGAAGATCAGCTCGTCCAAATCCTCCAACTGCCGGACGACGCCCTGCCCGCCGCCCTGCAACTGGCTCACGAGGTACGCCTGAAGCACTGCGGCGAGGACGTAGAGGTGGAAGGCATTATCTCCATCAAGACCGGCGGCTGCCCCGAAGACTGCCACTTCTGCAGCCAGTCGGGTGTCTTCGACTCCCCCGTTCGCGGCATCTGGCTGGACATCCCCGAGCTGGTCAAAGCCGCAAAGGAAACCGCCGCGTCCGGAGCCACGGAGTTCTGCATCGTGGCAGCCGTCCGCGGACCCGACGTCAAACTCATGAACCAGATCAAGTTCGCCATCGACCGCATCAACGAAGAGGTGGACATCAACATCGCCTGTTCCCTGGGCATGCTGACGCAGCGCCAAGTCGCCCAACTCAAGGACTGGGGCGTCCACCGCTACAACCACAACCTCGAAACCGCACGCAGCTATTTTCCCCAGGTCGTCACCACCCACACCTACGAAGAGCGCCTCGAGACATGCGCCATGGTCAAGGACGCCGCCATGGACCTGTGCTGCGGCGCCCTGATCGGCATGGGCGAATCCCTGGAACAGCGCGCAGAACTTGCAGCCCAGCTCGCGGCCCTGGAACCGCACGAAGTCCCGCTGAACTTCCTCAACCCCAGGCCCGGAACCCCGCTCGAAAACCAGGGCCTCATGGACGGCAAAGACGCCCTCCGCGCCATCGCCGCCTTCCGGCTGGCCATGCCCCGCACCGTGCTCCGCTACGCCGGCGGCCGCGAACTCACCCTCGGCGACCTCGGCACCCGGGAAGGCCTCCTCGGCGGCATCAACGCCGTCATCGTCGGCAACTACCTCACCACCCTGGGCCGCCCCGCCACGGCAGACCTCAACCTCCTGGTGGAACTCAACATGCCCATCAAGGAACTGCAGAAAACTTTATGAACAGTGTTCCCACAAGCCCAACCAGCGCTGGGTATTGCGGCCACTGCGGCGAGACGTACGACGGCGGCGCCAACCCGCCGTCGTACGCCCACCGGCAGTGCCGGGAGAAGCTACAGCTGGAACCTCCGCGTTACTGCCGCGCATGCGGCCGGCGCCTCAAAGTCCAGGTGACGCCGACAGGATGGTCAGCCGCGTGCTCACGTCACGGACGCAGCGATGTTAACGGAAATGAATCCTCCCCAGCCCTAGAATTCTTCTACTGAACGTAGAACAATGGCCGTTATGATGTTCACCCACGCAGACGATAACCCGATTCTGGAACTCGACGACGAGCAGTCCTGGAAACTCCTGGAATCAACCAAACACGGCCGGATAGTGGTCTCCGTGGCTGGCGAGCCGGACATCTTCCCCGTGAATTACGTGACCTCTGGCCAAAAGATCTACCTCCGGACGGCGCCAGGAAACAAGCTGGCCCAGCTCACCATCAACTCCAAGGTGCTGTTTGAAACGGACGGTATCCTCTCAGACGAAGCCTGGTCCATTGTGCTGCGGGGAACGGCCCGGGTCCTGACCACCTCCGCTGAACTTGAGGCCGTCGAAGCGTTGGAGCTCAAGACGTGGGTGCCCACACTCAAAGATTTCTACGTGGAAATTCAGCCCACGTCCGTCAGCGGCCGTCACTTCCTGTTCGGGGAACAGCCGGAACGGGAAATCTAGGAGCTCCTGGACTGGAACCATGCCGGACAGGCTGACGCCCGAGCAGCGGAGCTGGAACATGTCCCGCATTCGGGGCAAAAACACCAAGCCGGAGTTGCTGGTGCGCCGCCTTCTGCACGCCAAGGGGTACCGCTACCGCCTCCACGGCAAATCCGGCAACGTCCGCCTGCCCGGCAACCCGGACCTGGTCTTCGCCGGCAGGCGCAAGGTCATCTTCGTCAATGGCTGCTTCTGGCATTTCCACGACTGCCGCGCCGGGCAGCACGCCCCCAAGGCGAACGCCATTTTCTGGGAAGCCAAGCGGACCCGGACACGTGAGCGCGACGAGCAGCAACGCCGTCAGTTGGCAGCCTCAGGCTGGGAAGTACTCACCGTCTGGGAGTGCGAGCTGAAGGACAGCTCCGCCCTTGAAGCCCACCTGGTGGCGTTTCTAGGCGCGTAGGCAGCGCCCCCCGAACTTGAGCCATTCTTGAATGTTTGCCCGCGCCCGAATTGATCGGCACCGGCAAAGATGAACTCTTAACGGCAAAACCCGCAGTCTCCACACGAAAACCCCATTCTTGAACCCGGAGGGCCGCCGGGCAAAGGAAGCGAATTACCCTGAAGATGCAAGATGACCCATGTTTCCACCCCACCTTTCTGAAGTGGGCGACACAAGCGGAAAGGACAGAAATGGCTCCCTCCGACGATGCCGGGCGCCCCTTGGTGGATCCTTCGGTCCTGGACCGCCTCCGTGATGAACTGGCTGAGGACGCGGGCTACTGCACCGTTTTTGTGGGCAATTTCATCGACTACCTGCCGGTCCGGATCGGCAGGCTTCGCCTGGCCCTGACCACTGGCGACCTGCCGGGAGCCGTGGATGCTGTCCTGAGCATCAAGACGTCAAGCCAGATGGTGGGCGCAGAGCGGCTGGCTGGTCTGGCCACAGACCTTGAGCGCTGCATCCGCGAGGACTCACCCCGCACGGAGCCCTCCGTCTCGTTGCCGCAACTGGCCGTCGACTACCTGCGGCCCATCAACCTGTGCTGCCGCCAAACGCTAAACCGCTTGGAGTCTCAGCGGGCCGCGGGTGCCAAGCGGTAACCGACGCCGCGGACGGTCTGCAGCCAGCGCGGACGCTGTGGTGAATCGCCGAGCTTCTTCCGCAGATTTCCCATGTGCACCTCCACGGACCGTTCGTCTGCCTCGCTGATGTAACTGCCGACGTCGTAATCCTCGTCCCGGAGGCGCCGCACCAGATCAGATTTGGTCCGGACAGTCCGTCCCGCCTCGAGCAGCGCGTACAGCAGTTCAAACTCCGTCCGCGTCAGGTTGAGCTCCTGGCCATCCACCGTGACGGAGCGTGAAGCGTACGTCAGGTCGAGCCCGTTGTGGCTGTAGTGGCCGGTCCCCGGGTCGCCCTGACGCTCCCCCGCCGGGGCATCCTCCACCGTGTCAGTAGCAGCCGTGCGGGGCCTGCGCATCATTGCCGCAATCCGCGCCCGGAGCTCCCGGGGGCGGAACGGCTTGGTGAGGTAATCATCAGCCCCGGACTCAAGACCGATCAAAGTGTCCAGTTCTTCCGCCCGTGCAGTAAGCATCACGATGTAGGCGTCAGAGAATTCACGGATCTGACGGGAGACCTCAAACCCGTCGATATCCGGCAACCCAAGATCCAGGGTGATGACATCAGGATTCAGCGATCGTGCCGCCAAGACTCCTTCAGTCCCGCTGGCGGCAACGCTCACGTCAAACCCAGCCTGGGTCAGGACAGCGCGGACCAACTCCCGGATATCCTGGTCATCCTCGATGACCAGGCCCACTCGTGCATCACTCATACAAGCCCCCTCAGCCAGCTTGACACGTGAGAAGTATAGCCCGCTGCCGATACCCTGTTGGTATGCGTCTCACAACCCCCACACTTCTGGCCACCATTCATGACTGAGCCAGTAGCGTGGGCGACGGGCCGGCTGCGGTTTTTTCGTCGCCCTTTCCACGAATACCGGCTGACGGACAGGGTGGTCCTGAGCCAGGCGCCCCTGTTCATCACCACACTGCTGACGGCGTTCCTCATGTGGGCATTCTTCCCCGGGACCATGGACAACCCGCTGTTCGTCGCGTTCCTTGTCTCCCAGCTGGCCATCATGGCACTGTGTTTCCTGGTGCCGTGGGACCGGCTCCCCTACACGAGCTTCCTGGTCATCCCTCTCCTGGACTTCGTCTCCATCGCGGTGGGCCGGGAGGGCGGACAGGAGAGCCTGACAGGCATCAGCCTGCTGTCGGTCTTCCCTGTCATCTGGCTTTGCGCGTCGGGCTACTATCCACGGTTTGCGCTGTGGTTGTCCTTTCTTGCTCCGCTGGCCATCATCTGGGTTCCGCTGTTCATCCACGGGGATGTCTCCGGGCCCAGCCTGGCCAAGTCACTGCTCCTGCCCGTCATGATGCTGGGCATCGGCGTATCGGTCAGCGTCCTGACCCTGAGCATGATGCGCCAGCAGCGGACCCTCGAGGAAAAGGACGAGCAACTCCAAGCCAGCCTGCGCAGCACCAAACAGCAGGAGGCCCTGCTCAACTCCGTCCTGGAAACCGTGAACATCGGCGTCCTGGCCGTCGACGCAGATGGACATGACATCCTGATGAACCGGAAACAGCGCGCCAACCACGAGCTGGCCAGCCCGAAGACCATTGAGGATCCGAACGAGTCGCAGCTGCTGGTCTTCGCCGCGGACCGCACCACCCTGGTTCCGGTGGCGGAGCGCCCGGTGCGTAGGGCTGTCCTGGGCGAGACGTTCACCGACTACCTGGTCTGGCTGGGCGCTGGGAAGGAGCAGCGCGCCATCACCACCAGCGCCCGCGCCATGAAGGACGCTGACGGCCAGTTCGCGGGCTCGGTCATTGTCTTCAGCGACGTGACCGACCTGGTGAATGCGCTGGCCGCCAAGGACGAGTTCGTCTCCAGCGTGTCCCATGAGTTCCGGACACCCCTGACGTCCATCCTGGGCTACGTGGAAATCCTGCTGGAGGACGAACCCAGGGATGACCAGCTGGAACCGCTGACCATCATCAGACGCAACTCAGAGCGCCTGCTGACCCTGGTATCGGACCTTCTCGCCACCAGGAACGGCCAACTGATCGTGACGCCGCATGCGGTGGACGTGGCCGACCTGGTGCGTGCCAGCGTCTCAGCCGCCATGCCCAAGGCTGACGCTGCCCGGGTGGTACTGAAGGCTGACGCGCCGGGACGGCTGGATGCCCACGTGGACGGCCCCCGGATCTCCCAAGTACTGGACAACCTCGTCTCGAACGCCATCAAATACTCGCCCGACGGCGGAAACGTGGTGGTCTCGTTGGAGCAGGAAGACGGCCAGGTTGCCTGCCGCGTCAGTGATACCGGGATGGGCATGAGCAGCGAGGACCAGGCCGAAGTGTTCTCAAAGTTCTTCCGAACCAGCAGTGTGCGCCGGACCGCCATCCCCGGAGTGGGGCTGGGGCTGTCCATCAGCAAGGCAATCGTGGAAGCCCACGGCGGCACCATCCATGTTGAAAGCAGGCTGGGCGAAGGCACCACGTTCATCTTCCGCGTGCCGGTCTGAGTTCGGTGGCTGAGCGGGTGGGACTAGGGCGTGTCTCCCAAATCGGTTGATCGCTGACTGGAAAACTTGGCGGCGTGTCTCGTTTTCAAGTTTTTACTGATGATCAGTGGGCCCGCGTTGAGCCGTTGCTGCCCAGCTCTGACGGCCAACGCGGGCGTCCGTTCCGGAACCA